>JAWXTM010000025.1:0-26279 GCA_044433505.1 Rikenellaceae bacterium | reverse complement strand
ACGTAGCCATTGCACCCATCGAAAGACCTATAATATAAACCCTGTTCCTATCTACCCTGCTATCTTTCAAATACTCATCAATAAGCTCCCGAACAGCCGCTATCAATAAAGTAGGCTCGCTTTGCTTAGGGAAATTACCAAGGTCAAAATTCTCAGGGCGACTCTCAAATGCCCAATACTTCTCTTCTGGGCACTGCGGAAAGACTGCAAACGTAGGGTACTGAGCTTGGTTAGCAGGGTTGAGGAACATTCCTGAGCCGTGCACCAGTTGCTTTTCATTGTCATCGCCACGCTCTCCTGCACCGTGCATAAAGACTACGAGTGGGTATTTCTCACCCTCCTCGATATTGTCTGGCTCTAGGGTGCGGCAGTTAAGTGTTGTGCCCTTTGAACTTGTGAATTGCATAGCCTCATATCCCCTCTCTTGGGCATTAATAGAAAGGGTTAGGGCAAAGAATGCTAGGATAAATAGTGTACGTTTCATAGCTAATTAATATTTAGGGGACTTCTAAAAATTGATTTGTATGGATTTGGGATGAAATTTTTAATTATTTTTTATGGGGTCAGTTTTTAGGAGTCCCCTTTATTGTGATAGAGCCAGAGAAGACGTAATCCCTATCGTAACGTCCGCTAATAGACTCTTCTATATTCTCCTTAGTGCGCTCCACCATACCACTAAAGAGCACCTCACCTTCATAAATCACTCTCACCTCTTTATCAAGATCAAGGACCTCATCGTTCAGCCATATCTTGAAACTAGAGTAGTCGCTTTTCTCGATATTAATACTATTGGTTTGTTTATTAATAGTAATGGTAAGGTTTGCACCGACCTTAGGCTCCTGTACCTCAAGGTTATACTTTCTGTGTGCTAGGACATCATCTTGCACCCACACGATCTTATCAACAGCTGTATTCCTTGTAAATTGAGCCATCCATCCGATAGCCTCTTTATCTTCATTATCCATCCAGTGCCCCTTACCCTCGTAGATCACAACACGGTGCTTATAGCCCTTTGGGTCTGCGCTCTGAAGATTATCTAGAGTGACGCCCCACTCGGCAGCCAAACCATTACGATTGTATGCATCATCAAGCCCACCCATATAAATAGCAAAGGGAAGATTCCGAAGATTCTCTGCCACAGCATCCCCAGGGTGACCAGCCATCATTGCAGCCGCTGCAAAACGGTCGCTTAGGCGTGTAGCAAGGTTGAAAGTGCCATCTCCACCAGCAGAATATCCCGTTAGGTAGATTCTCGAAGGGTCAGCACCCAATTTGGCAACCCCATACACTACTGCCTTCAATAAAAAATCCTCCATATACTCTTGGTGCCACATATTCCAGCTATCGGTCGGGGCACGTGGAACAAAGTATATACCGTCCACTTCGCCATAAAGCCTAGCTTGGTTAACCCACTGTTGGTCATTCAGTTCGGCAGTAGTGCCTCCTCCGCCGTGCATCGAGATGTACATTGGTCTTTCCCCCTCGGCAAAATCACCTAGCACAGAGTACCAAAATGGCATCCTATACTCACCATTTGTAAAGATGCAATCCTCTGATTCTTGGGCAAAGGAGTCTGCGAATGTAGTTAGTTCAGCTATATAAATCTCTTGGCTAAGGCTCTTAGCCTCATCTCGTGAGAGTCCGCTAGGACTTTGGGCAAATGAACTCAGTGATAGTAAAGTAAGTAGTGTAAGTGTAAGTGATCTCATATTTATTTATATTTTACAACAAATATATGCAAAATCGCCATAAAAATCAAGAAAAATTTGCAATTAATAAAAATTATTATTTACTTTGCACTCTGAAAATAAACAAATGATAAAAAATGGAAATTGCCGAAAAGATTAGAGCGGTTGGTATTAAATCAACTTCGCAACGCAGGATAGTCTATAAAGTACTCAGCGAGCGTGGGCACGCCTCTGCCGAGGAGATTGCTACCTCGGTAAGGAAGACTGACCCTTCGATTACAGTGGCTACTGTGTATAGGATTTTAGAGTCATTTAAGACGGCTGGGCTAATTGCTGAGCTGAGCACCGCTACTGGTAAATTGCACTATGACATTACTTCGAGCACTCACCATCACATCTATATGCCCGATGGAGAGATTGTGGATCTTGAGGATAGTGAAATTGAGCAGATTATCAGCAGTCACTTTATGGGCAAGATGATTAATGGCAAATCCATTAAGAGTGTTAAGTTACAGGTCTATGTAGATTAGGGGGAGCAAATCGTATGGCAAAACTTTCGGCAAAGGAGTATAAGGCTCGCTGTAAGTCCTTTTTAAAGAGATTGGAGGGGGACAGTGATGTGCAGCAGCTTGATGGTGGGGTATTTTATAGGGTTCTCAATAGTGGTCAGGGAGCGGTGCACCCTGATAGTGGTAGTATTGTTACGGTACATTATAGGGGGAGTTTGGTTGATGGCAGGGAGTTTGATTCGACTTATGGAAGTTATCCAGAGTCTTTTAGGGTAAGGGAGGTTATAGAGGGTTGGCAGGTTGCGTTGTGTGCGATGACAATAGGAGATAAGTGGGAAGTTTATATTCCAAAGTCATTGGGTTATGGTGATAAGAAGAGTGGTGTGATACCAGCGGGATCGCTTTTAATTTTCGAGGTTGAGTTGCTTGGGATTAGTTGATTATGGCGATAGTTTTTAATAATGTAGGTTATAACAAGCTTTCATCATAAAAAAAAGTCTGTGCCCCCCAGTAGCACCACCTCAAGAAATCACACCGCCGTGTCAATTAACCAGAATATTTCACTACCTTTGCCCCTATGAAAAAAGATACACTGCTGGGTAAAACCATCGACGAACTCACCGATATTGCCATCAACCTTGGTATGCGCCGCTTCGTAGGCGCACAACTCGCCGACTGGATCTACAAAAAAGGCGCACGCTCATTCGAAGAACTACGCAACCTCTCGAAACAAAATATCGAACGCCTTAGCCAAGACTATGACTTCGGCAGCACCACCCCCACTGAAAGAGTAGTGTCGAGTGATGGCACCGCCAAATACCTCTTTGAGTCGACTGGCGGAAACGCTATCGAAAGCGTCTATATCCCTTCCGAAAACTCTCGCACGCTGTGTATATCTTCTCAGGCAGGGTGTCGTATGGGGTGCAAGTTCTGTATGACAGCACGCCTTGGCTTCAGGGAACACCTCTCGGCAGCCGATATACTCAACCAAATTCTAAGCGTTGAGGAATCCCAAGAGCTCACCAATATTGTTTTTATGGGTATGGGCGAGCCGCTTGACAACCTAGAGGCAGTAAAGAGAGCCTGCGAGGTGCTGACCGCACCGTGGGGTTTTGCGTGGAGCCCAACACGCATTACGGTATCGACCATTGGCGTGACTGATGCCCTAGAAAACCTTATCAATAATACGAAGGTCAATATTGCAGTAAGCCTGCACAACCCCTTTGACTCTGAGCGCATCACTATGATGCCATCGCAGAAGAAGTATCCGATTAGTGGTACGCTAGAGATGCTTTCGAAATATGATTTTACTCGCCAGCGCAGGCTAAGTTTTGAGTATATTCTCTTCGATGGAGTGAATGACACCGACAGGCACGTCACAGAGCTTGCACGCCTACTAAAGCCCTTTAGGGAGTGTAGGGTTAACCTGATTAGGTTTCACCAGATTCCAGACTCGGAGCTACGTGGTTCGAGTGCTCAGCGCATCAAGCAGGTTAATGGCGAGCTAAATAGCGCAGGTGTGGTGACTACTACTAGAGCCTCACGTGGCGAGGATATTCTGGCAGCTTGCGGAATGCTAGCAGGATGCAAGGCTTAGAATCTTATAGAGTACGGTTTGGGCTGAAACCACACGATTTGCCGCCTGTTCAATAACAATCGAGCCAGGTGAGTCTATCACCTGATCGGTCACTATCACATTACGCCTCACGGGCAAGCAGTGCATAAAGTAGGCATTACTGGTTAGTGCCATTTTCCTAGAGTCCACCATCCACGACATATCCCTTGAGAGCACCTTCCCGTAGTTTGCCTCCTCGTATGGCGACCAATTTTTAGCATATATAAAGTCTGCATCCTTGAATGCTTCATCTTGGTTATGGGTAATTATTGCCCCACGAGTAAAGTCCTCACAGAGTTGGTAGCCCTCGGGATGAGCCACCACAAATTCATAGTCACCATTGCTTATCCACTCGGCAAAGGAGTTAGGCACGGCTTGGGGCAGTGCTCTGGGGTGAGGTGCCCACGTCAGCACAACTTTTGGTCGGGGTTTGCTCTTGAATTGTTCGATAGTGATAACATCGGCAAAGGATTGCAAGGGGTGGCGACACGCTGACTCCATACTTATAACAGGTTTGCCAGAGTATGCAATGAATTGATTTAGTATCTTTTCAGCGTAATCATCCTCACGATTTGTAAGCGAGGCGAAGCTCCTTACGGCAATCACATCGCAGTAGGAACTCATCACGGGGATTGCTTCGAGCAGGTGTTCCGCCGAGTCACCATCCATAACCACCCCCATTTGGCTCTCTAGCTTCCACGCCCCTTGGTTCACATCTAGCACCATTACATTCATCCCCAGATTCATAGCCGCCTTTTGGGTCGAAAGCCTAGTGCGCAAACTAGAGTTAAAGAAGAGCATCAAGAGGGTTTTGTTCACTCCCAGCGTATTGTATAGAAATGGTTGCTCTTTGATTCTTTTAGCATCTTGCAGCCAACTCTCTAGCGAGTCGACATCATAATATGATTCAAACTTTTTCATTTTTTTATGATTATTTATTAGAAACTCCATTAACTAAATTATTTTCTGCTGTGATATACCTTTGGAAATTAAACTCCCCCACTACACTCTCGAACATCTCTCTAATAGAGTCATTACAGAGCATTCCGATACTACCTTGATGGGTGTGCGCCACCTCACGTTTGGGGGTATAGTCACCCCTTTCAATCTCAAGCCCAACAGTGCGATACGCCTCCCTAAAGGGCACGCCCTGTGCCACCAACTCATTGACACTCTCTACACTAAAAAGATGGTCATACAAACTACTCTCCACAACATCTCTTTTTACAACGATTTCCTGCAACATCACATTAGCCATATTCAGCACACCCTTGAGTTCGAAGATAGCCCCAAAGAGAGGTTCTTTGAGTAGTTGCATATCACGGTTATAGCCAAGTGGCAGATTGCAGGTCAGCAGTGTTATGGTATTAGGCACGCCCTGAATCATATTACACTTGCCACGTATTAGCTCCCACACATCGGGATTCTTTTTGTGAGGCATAATGCTCGAACCCGTGGTATAGCTATCTGGATAGCTAATAAAGCCAAAGTTCTGGCTCATAAACATACAGTTATCCATTGCAAAACGCCCCAGGGTGGATGCCAGCGAGGCTAGTGCCACAGCAATACTCTTTTCGCACTTGGTACGACTCATCTGCGCATAGATAGAGTTATAGTTCAGTTCATCAAAGCCTAGCAGTTCAGTGGTCAATGCCCTATCAAGTGCAAATGAAGAGCCATAGCCAGCTGCCGAGCCGAGCGGATTTTTATTACAGATTTTGTATGCTGCCAGTAGCGTGTGACAGTCATCCACAAGGCTTTCGGCATACCCACCCAGCCACAGTCCAAATGACGAGGGCATAGCAATTTGCAGGTGAGTGTAGCCAGGCATCAGCACATCCTTATACTTCTGGGATAGCTCTTGCAGCGTATCAAAGAAGGTCTTACACTGCTCCACTATGGCGTGAAGCTCCGAGCGCAAGAATATCTTTAGATCCACTAACACTTGGTCATTACGAGAGCGACCGCTGTGAATTTTTCCACCCACTGCTCCAATCATAGAGGTTAGTTGCAGTTCTACTTGAGAGTGAATATCCTCCACTCCATCTTCGATTACAAACTCCCCCGACTCTACACTCTTTAGTATCTCTTTAAGCCCTCTTTGCACTGCCTGCAATTCATCACTGGAGAGCAGCCCTACCCTCTCCAGCATTTGTGTATGCGCCAGTGAGCCTAGAATATCAGCCCTTGCAAGGTTCATATCCATTTCACGGTCACGTCCAACTGTAAATTCATCGACAAGTCTATCTACTTGCACTGTTTTTTGCCAAAGTTTCATTTAAAATAGCTCTTAAAAATTTCAATATAACGTTCTATTCCACTCTCAATTTCGCTGATATAGACCCACTCGTCAGAGGTATGTGAGCGCAGCGTATCTCCAACGCCAATCTTCACGCTATCGCACTCCACCAATGATTGGTCAGAGAGCGTTGACGATCCAAAGGGGCGTGAACCCTGCTCCATACAACACTGCACAAAGGGATGTCCCACCGATACTGACGAGGGATTAAGCCTCAGCGAACGAGGCTTTACGCTACACCTTACGTGCTGCTTCACAATGCGGAGTATCTCTGGATTGCTGTAACATCCATTCCCCCTAATATCCACCGTAAAGCAACACCGCCCAGGCACTATATTATGCTGCGTACCTGCATTTATAACTGTCACGCTCATCCGCACCTCGCCCAACACCTCGGAAGTCTTCTCAAACCTAAAGTCATTGAACCAGCGAATATCCTCTAGTGCCTCAATAATAGGATTCACTGTATTTTGGTGAGCAGCGTGCCCCGAAATACCCTCCACCTCGCAATCCAAAACCATTAGTCCACGCTCCGCAATCGCTACATCCATAGAGGTTGGTTCGCCCACGACAAAGAGCACAGGGTTAATAATCCTACTGTACATCACCCCCATACCATTCACCCCTGAACTTTCCTCCTCGGCAGTAAAGAGCAAGCAGAGATTAAAGGGTAACCCCTCCTGCTCAAAAAAATAATCAAACGTGGCAAAGAGTGACACCAACGACGCCCCTGCATCATTACTACCCAACCCAAAGAGCCTTCCATTCCTTTCCAATGGCTCAAAGGGATTCATCGTGTAGTTTTCATTTGCAGGGACAGTGTCGTGGTGCGAACACAGCACAACTGTGTTCTTTTGCTCCGAAAAATACCTATTATAGGCAAAGACATTATTACCCACACGCTCTGGGCAATACCCACGTTTGAGCATCTCTGTGAGGAGTATCTCAGCGGTATCCGCCTCATTTCGAGTGATAGATGGTGTTGCTATCAACTTTTTTAGCAGCTCTACAGATTCTGTACTTTTCATATTATTATTGTTCCTGTTCTTTGGTTTAGATTATTGCATATCCTTACTGCACTCACTCCACTCTGAACCGCAAAGAGTGCATTATCAATCTTAGGAATCATTCCATCGAATATCTTTCCCTGACTCTTTAAGTCACAATAGTTCGTATGGTCTATAAGTGGAATAAGGCTCGCTTCATCATCTATATCGGCAAGCACTCCACTCCTCTCAAAGAAATAGATAAGCTCCACTTCATACTCCTCGCTAAGCGCAACAGCAATACTCTGAGCCACAGTATCAGCATTGGTATTAAGCAGCTGCCCACCCCGTGTCATAGTAATTGGCGCAACCACCACACTATAACCACTCTTAAGCATTCCACTAAGCACCTCCGTATTGACATCCCCACTATCAACATCCCCAACAAAGCCATAATCGACACCATTCTGAGTGGCACGCATCCTTGCAGGCATAATCATAGCATCGGCACCGCACACCCCCCACGCCATAAGCCCAAGCGAGTGGAGCTTTGCAGTGATACTCTTATTAATCCAGCCTGCATAGACCATTGTAACAACCTTTAGGGTCTGGGCATCGGTCACTCTGCGCCCCTGCACCATCTGAGTTTCAATCCCCAACCCCGAAGAGACCTTCGTGGCAAGTCGCCCCCCACCGTGCACCAAGAGTTTCTTGCCGTCGAGTGTCGCAAAATCTTGCAACACACTCTCCAACATCGCTGGGCTATCAACCACATACCCACCAATCTTTACAACCTTTAATTTCTCTTTACTCATTGCTGTAATGCCTCTTTAAATGCCTCAATAAAAGTATCGCACTGCCCCCTAGAGATTGTCAGCGGAGGGAGTATCCTTACAACCTTGCTATCTGCCGCCCCACTCACAAAGATATTTTTATCATAGAGCATATAGTTTCTAATTACCTTAGTATCTTGGTTCAACTCAATTCCAATCATTAGCCCTCTGCCCCGAACCTCCACTATCTTATCGCTCTTAATATCTAAGAGCTTTTCTGTAATATAACGCCCCATTTTGGCAGCATTTTTAATAAGATTTTTCGAGGTCATATCATCCACAACAGCCAGTGCCGCAGCACAAGCTAAATGATTCCCCCCAAAGGTAGTTCCCAGCAGACCATAACTAACTTTGATTTTAGGCGAGATAATTATTGCGCCTATCGGAAAGCCATTGCCTATTCCCTTAGCCATAGAGTAAATATCTGCCTCAACCCCAGCATAATCAAGGGCAAAGTACTTACCCGTACGCCCACATCCACACTGCACACAGTCGGAAATCATCACCGCATCGTAGCTATCGCACAGCTCTCTGATTGCCACCAGAAACTCCTTTGTAGCAACCTTAACACCCCCAACCCCTTGGATAGGCTCAACAATTACGGAGCTAACACCCCCCCTTTCAAACTCCGCACGCAACTCCTCGATATTATTATACTCCAGAAAGGTCACGTTCGAGGTTTGATTAACTGGTGCTACAATCTTAGGGTTATCGGTAGCCGCCACTGCCAGCGAGGTTCTTCCGTGAAAGGAATTAGTAAAGCAAACTACACGCTTCTTTTCATTGTGGAACGAGGCGAGTTTAATAGCATTTTCATTAGCCTCAGCACCACTATTACACATAAAAAGCTCATAGTGAGGTTTACCGCACAACTCACCCAGCTTTTCGGCAAGCGTTACTTGTGGTTCAATAATAACAGAGTTCGAGTAGAAGCCAATCTTGCTGAGTTGATACTCCAAGTACTCCACATAGCGTGGCGCAGTATGCCCAATAGAGATAACGGCGTGCCCACCATACATATCGAGATACTTTGTACCCCACTCATCCCAAAGGTACTCAGCCTCTGCTCTCACTATATTTATATTATTTAGGGGATATACATCAAATGTTTTCATATTATTCTAAAGGGGACTTCTAAAAAGCTAAGGGTTTTAATTTTAGACCACTTTGGGGGGGTAGTCCTAGTATTTGGTTCATATTTTCTACGGCTTGCCCTGCCGCTCCTCTCAGAAGATTATCAATCACCGAAGTGATTAAGACATACTCTCCGTGCTTCTCGATATGCAGTAGGCACTTATTGGTATTAACCACCTGCTTTAGACTCACAGCTCTCTCTGATACAAAGGTAAAGCAAGAGGTGCTATAGTGCTGACTATATAGTTCCAGCAGCTCCGCTTCGCTCAGCTGACAACGAGTATGGATAGTCGCAATAATCCCACGTGGAAAATCTCCACGATAGGGTATAAAGTTAATCGAGCTAGAGAAAGAGGGTTGAAGCCTAGTTACGCTCTCGCCAATCTCTGCGAGATGCTGATGCGTAAAGGTTTTGTAAGTAGATAGGTTATTGGCACGCCACGAAAAGTGCGTACTCTGCGAGAGCGACTGCCCTGCCCCAGTAGAACCTGTAATGGCAGTGACGTGAATATCATCACTGAGTAAACCTGCCGTAGCAAGTGGCAAAATCCCCAACTGTATTGCCGTAGCAAAACAACCTGGGTTGGCTACATTACCGCACTTTTGTACATCCTCAGCAAAAAAATCTTGAAGTCCATAAGCAAAGTGACGCCCCCCATAACAAGAATCCGCCACTAGCCTAAAGTCATTACCAAGGTCAATCACTGCGCAGCTATCCTTTATGGTATGTGTCGACAAAAACTCCACCGACTTTCCGTGCCCAGAGCACAGAAAAAGCACATTGACACTTAAGTCCACTTCGCTAGAGAAGCACATATCGGTATCGCCAAAGAGATCCTCGTGTACGCTCCACAGCGGTTTTGTTGCATTACTCGCACTCTGAGCAAATGCTAGCTCTACATCTGGGTGCAACAGTAGTAGGCGACACATCTCGCCACCTACATAACCTGCCGCACCAATTATTCCTACCTTTTTCATTACCCTATATGGTTTATTGTGTTAAAAATCTTTGAACTAAGCGAGAAGATAGTGCCAAAGCCCTTGGCATCTTCCCCCGTGTAGGCTCTGTTCATCTCACCATAAGAACCAAACGCATCGCTCATCAAATCGTGCTTAGACTCTATGCCCACCACCTCAAAACGATATGGCATCAGCCTCACAAAGACATCTCCCGAAACATACTGCTGCGAAGAGAGCAACATAGCCTCAATATCACGCATCACAGGGTCGTAGTAAAGCCCCTCGTGAAGATTGTTGCAGTAGAAGTTCGATAGCTGTTCCTTCCAAAAGAGCTGCCACTTCGAGAGATTATGCTTCTCCAAGGTATGGTGCGCCTTGATAATAACCATCGGTGCGGCTGCTTCAAAACCAACCCTACCCTTTATGCCCACAATAGTATCACCTATGTGCATCCCCCTGCCAATAGCATACTGCCCTGCCAACTGCTGAATCTCTAGAATCGCCTCCACACCACTAAGCTCCTTGCCATTAACCGCTACAATCTCACCCTTTTCAAAGGTAATGGTCATATCAGAAGACTCGCTCTCTGTCTTTGTACACTTCGTTGGGTAGGCATCTTCGGGTAATGTAAATCTAGAAGTTAAAGTTTCCTTACCACCGACAGAAGTTCCCCATAATCCCTTATTGATAGAGTACTCAGCCTTTTGGAAATCCATATCAATGCCGTGCCCTTTTAGGAAATTTATCTCCTGTTCACGTGAAAGCATCTGCTCACGAATCAGAGCAATCACCTCAATTTCAGGGGCAACTATACCAAAGATTGAATCAAAGCGTATCTGGTCATTGCCAGCACCCGTACTACCGTGACACAGATAATCCACTCCCAGTTCCTTAGCGTACCTTGCCACAGCAATGGCCTGAACAATACGCTCCGAACTCACCGAAATTGGGTACGTTCCATTCTTGAGCATATTGCCATAAATCATATAGCGAATAGTTTTGTGGTAGTACTCTTGCGCCACGTCCAAATTCACAAACCTTGTGCAACCAATCTCATAGGCACGCTTTTCGACTTGGGAGATTTCCTGGTCGCTGAAACCACCCGTATTGGCTAATACGGCATAGACCTCGTAGCCCAAATTCCTTGTTAGATAAACTCCACAGTACGAGGTATCTAGACCCCCACTATATGCTAAAACTACTCTCTTTTTCATAATGTTGTTATTGTTAAATTTCATTGTCTAAGTCAATAGGTGACGTGTCGGTATGAGGGTCAAAAATCATCGCTGTACAGAGGCAGTTTCTGTGCTCTTTTAACTCCAGTATAGGATAGTTAACACAACTCTTGCACCCTGCCCAAAACTTCTCATCGTGTGTCAACATATCAAAGGTCACGGGGCGATAACCGAGCTTATTATTAATCTTCATAACTGCTAGTCCAGTAGTCAAGCCAAAGAGCTTGGAGTCTGGGAAGCGTTTCACCGAGAGTGCAAAAGCCTTAGTCTTGATAGCCGTTGCAAGCCCAATACCACGATACAAGGGGTTCACAATCAGCCCTGAGTTCGCAACATATTTTTCTCCCTCCCACGATTCGATGTAGGTAAAGCCAGCCCAGTTGCCAGCCCTATGAAGTGCAATAACAGCCTTTTGCTCCTGCATCTTCTCTGTTATGTAATGGGCAGTTCGCTTAGCAATACCCGTACCTCGCTTGGCCGCCGAGACCTCCATTTCTCGGCAAATTTCCTCGGCATAGTGAGTATACTCGTGTGATGCTACTACAATTTTAAAGTCACTAATAGTCATAATTTTATTTGTGTAATGAGATAAAAAGATACATCCACAGGCAATTCTATTGCCAAAATGTAATAATAAAATGTTTGTTGAAAAAGCCAATGGTGGCAGCGCACCAATCCTTATTTAAGGCTAGTTTAAGGATAAATTTGTAAGATTACTATCGTCGTCGTCGCAATAGTTCAGTGGTAACAATAGCGCAAGAGTTGGCATTTTGAGCCAAGTTAAAGAAGATATTTCTAGCGCAGTTGTTCATTTGTTTTTGTCTGTGAATAGGAGTCAGACTCGGTGCAAATATAGATATATTTTATTAAATAGGCAAATTTAGTTGTATATATTTTTGTAGCATCTATGAAAAGCTCAATTTAGTGCACAAGTAGACAAGAAATTGGCATTAATAGTAAAATATATTTTATTATTGTTAGGGGGCACAGACGAAAGCTTATAGTATTACAAACTTTAATCATTTTAGTCTACTCTAACTTATAGCATTTCAAATTCATATTTTATGCTACTACCTTCGCAGCCTACGACTATAAGCAATAACTGGTCGCTCAAGATACTTAAAGGACAACTGAGCAACTACGATTGTTAGCACCACTGAAAAGGCTATAATGTACCATACGCTAATGTGCTCACGTAGTAGCATATACAGTAATGTAAACACGGGAGTGTGCCACAAATATATGCTAAAGGAACTGCGACCAAGTGCCACTAGTGGCTTTACTGAGAAGATAGAAGAGATTACTCGGTTGTTTACAAGTATCACAATCCACGCCCCAACCCCAAGTGTCATCAAACAATCGCTTGCGATAGAGTATATTGAAGATGGTATAATATACCTTACCCAAAGAGTATTTAACATCAGAGCAATGGTGATAAGCAGTACCGTAATCTTCCCCGCTTTCTTTAGTGATAGGTATAAATTCGTCAAGGTGTTGCGATTTAGAGCTAGTAGCATACCCCCCACATAAAAGAGCAAAAATCCGAACATACTACACAGATTAGCGGTTATAAAGTCTGGGTTGTAGAATATGTAGATGCTTTCAAGTCCGCTGGCAATATTTTTTGCTATATATGCAGCTGCCACAAAGAGGATAGCAGTGAGCCAGCTTTTTCTCAATAGCCACCATAGTATAGGAAAAAGAATGGCGTAGCGCATTTCGTAGGGCAGTGTCCACGCAGGCCCATTGTAGAGCCACGTGTCCTCCCATCCTACAAGGGTCAGACTGTGCATTAGATTGCCACACGTTGGAGCAAGCCCCCACGAGACATTGAAAAATCCCGAAGCACCCTCTATATACTCGCCTGCTCCAAAATAGACTTTGATAAAGTACATAGCAAGAGTAGTGATTAAGAAGAGTGGGTATATTCTAAGGATTCGGCTTGTGAGGAATGATCTGTATGGACGCTCTAGAGATGTTTTATTGCGTTCGAAAGAAATGGTAAGTACATATCCGCTAAGAGTAAAGAAGTAGGGCAGTTTCCAGCTTAGTCCACCGTAGATATAGCCAAGATTTTCAACTTGAAACACTTCGGGCACCATTAGTACAAAGTGTGTAAGCATAATCAGAAATGAGGCGATACCTCTAAAGGCATCGAGGGATTCAATTCTTGAGGACTTTGTGGGTGATGTAGTGTTATTCATATTGAACTTTTTTTTGTTGCGAGTTAGAAATTTGGGCAAAGGTACGAATTCTACACAAAACAGAAAAGAGTTACACCTATTTTTTTAGGTATAACTCTTTTAAACGATAACTTACCAATCTACAATAAGGTATTAGGCAAGTCCACTTCCCTCTCCACTTCCGACAGGGTCGGTTATTCAACTACAGTGCGTTTACGTGAAGTTGGATGCTACTTTTAAGGTTAGCAGCTTTGTTGTCGTGGATAATGTTACGCTTAGCTAGTTTGTCTAGTAGAGCCATAACACGTGGCAACATTGCTTCAGCAGCTGATTTCTCAGTTGTTGCTCTTAGTGCACGAACCGCAGAGCGAGTTGTTTTGTGTGCATAACGATTGCGAATACGACGTTTTTCAGTCTGACGAATACGTTTCTTTGAAGACTTATGATTTGCCATTATATTTTTACTTAATTATCTTTTTTGTTTTTTTCTTATTATTCGTAGCCCATAGGGGAGTCGAACCCCTCTTTCAAGAATGAAAATCTTGCGTCCTAACCGATAGACGAATGGGCCATTTTTCTTAGCCACTTTATCTCTTAAAGCGAGTGCAAAGATAGAGCACATTTTTGTAATTTCCAAATTTTTTATGAAAAAAACTAACTTTTTTTTGCATTTTTTCAACCAAAATACCATAACGACTACTATATCAGTCATTTAGCTCATATAGCGCAATTTCACGCTCCATCACCTTTTTTGCCTCTGTAGGTATTTCATAACTCTCACCAGATTTGGGATTATAGCATACCATCACTGAAAGGGAGTCCGACTTCACCTCTCCAGTAGCACTACATACCATTCTCTGAAAGATGTCGAAGCTACTACTCCCCACTCTTCGAATGGTGGTTAGTATCTCAATCTCTTCTTGAATATAGACAGGGGAGTAGTAGTTATTCAGGGTTCGCACCGTTACAAACCCCTGGTCGCTCTGTGCCCAGTTATCACGTACGCCAAGCAGCTGAGCAATAAAATCGCTCTTAGCAAAATCATATAGATGTTGATACTGCCCGTTATAGAGGTGACCAAGGGCATCTATATCATTCCACCTTAATTGTATCTTTGTCCTTATCATATTGTATATACTACCAATAAATCACCCATAATGCCCCATCTTAGGCGAACACTACTATCGAAGGCTCGCACGACCAATTCACTTCCACTACCAGACACTATCACCATATCTCTTTTAAAATCCACGCCCTCTTTGTTCATAACTTTATAGACAGCCTCCTTAGCGCACCACCCCAGTAGCGTAGGGTTCTCGCTCCATAGACTCTCGCAGATTGCACTTTCATCCTCGCTAAGGAATTTTACTGAAAGATGCTCCACTTTTCTGGTTTTGTACTCACAGTCAATGCCGCACTCTCGCTCATCACTCATCACAACCCAATGCCCCGAAGTGTGTGAAATTGAGATATATGGCTCGCCACACTCTAGGTACGGTTTGCCAGAGTCAGTCCTTAGTATGCGTGTATTCCATAGTTCAGCCGCCACACCATCAGCAAAGAGGTGACGCTCTTTCTGGTTCTTGAGTTTATCTGTTTTGTAAATATTTATCATAATACTATTCACCTTGTTCGTAAGCCTTGACAATTTTGCCCACAAGTGGGTGGCGTAAAATATCCCTACCCCCAAACTCTACTATAGATATACCCTCGATATTTTGTAGCACCTGAGTGGCGTAACCTAGCCCAGAGCTTACCGATTTTGGTAAGTCAATTTGGGTCATATCCCCTGTAATCAAAAACTTCGCATTGCGCCCCATACGTGTAAGAAACATCTTTAGCTGCTCTTTGGTTGTATTCTGGGCTTCGTCGAGTATCACAACAGCATTGTCGAGAGTCCTGCCACGCATATATGCAAGTGGCGCAATCTGCACAATACCTTCGTCAATCATCTCATTGAGCTTGTTGCGAGGCAGCATATCCCCAAGCGCATCGTAGAGCGGTTGCAAGTAGGGATCGAGCTTCTCCTTCATATCCCCTGGAAGAAAGCCCAGCTTCTCGCCAGCCTCTACAGCAGGACGTGTTAGTATTACCTTTTTTACTTCTTTATTCTTTAGTGCCCTGACTGCAAGAGCAATGGCGGTGTATGTCTTACCACTACCAGCAGGCCCAATAGCAAATATCATATCGTTTGAGCTATAGTCAGCTACAAGCACCTTTTGAGCAGGGGTCTGCGCCTTGATAGGTGCACCATTATTACCATAAACAATCAGGTGCAGCGGTGCTTTTGATACTGATTTAAGCTCGCTAGTGGGGTTATCCTTCTTCTGCACAGGGCTCATATCAAGCAGCGAGTCGATAATTTCGACAGAGATGTGTCCATATTTTTCGAGGTAGAGGGTAAGCACTTTAAGGCTGTCTTCGTACTTGTCCATCTCCTTTTGGGAGCCAGTAATCTTAATTTGCGAGCCACGCACTACTATTTTAAGCAGTGGAAATTTCGCATTTATGTGGTTGATGTTAACGTTTTTAACGCCGTAGAAGTCTGCAATGCTGATGACCTCAGGGGTGATTATTCTTTCCAAAATCATTAATATGTTAAGTATGCCTCAAAGGTATGGGTTTTGCACGTAAAAACAAAGGGGGAGTAAAAAAATAACAAAAAAAGTTTAAAATATATTGAAAATCCAAAATAAATTCATACCTTTGCACCTCGCTTTAATTATATAAGTATCAACCAAACAATTAAATTACAGTGGATTCACTAAGTTACAAAACAATTTCGGCAAACGCCGCCACAGTTACCAAGAAATGGTATGTGATCGATGCGACTGACCTAGTACTAGGTCGCCTAAGCTCGCAAGTGGCTAAGATTCTTCGTGGGAAGAACAAGCCTTATTTTACACCTCACGTAGATTGCGGAGACAACGTAATCATCGTTAATGCTCACAAAGTTCGCCTTACAGGAAACAAGATGACTGCAAAGCAATATGTACGTCACACAGACTATCCTGGTGGTCAGCGTCTAACAACTCCAGCAGAGTACTTGGCAAAAAAGCCTGAGTTCTTGCTAGAGCACGCTATCAAAGGTATGCTTCCTAAGTCTAAACTAGGTTCGACTATTTTCCGTAACCTATACGTTTATGCTTCGGCAGAACACCCTCACGCTGCACAACAGCCAGTTGAGATCAAGTTAAGTGAACTAAAATAATTAAGACAAGAGTATAACAGATGAGTCAAGTTATCAATGCAGTAGGTCGCCGCAAAAGTGCCGTTGCACGTGTTTACCTTAAAGAAGGTAGTGGCGCAATTAAAATCAACAACCGTAGTGTGGAAGAATATTTCCCACTAGACATTCTTCAATTTGTAGTTCGCCAACCATTTGGTGTTACTGAAACTGAAGGAGCGTATGACATTACCATTAACCTTACAGGTGGCGGTATCAAAGGTCAAGCTGAAGCAGCTCGCCTAGGTATCTCTCGTTGCTTGATCGAGGCTAATGCAGAACTTCGCCCAGCACTTAAGAAAGCTGGATTCCTTACCCGTGATTCACGTATCGTTGAACGTAAGAAACCAGGTCGTCCAGGTGCTCGTAAACGTTTCCAATTCTCAAAACGTTAATCCGAAACTTTATGCACAAAAGTGGTTCAAATTTTTGGGGACTGCGGTACATTGCTACTTCACTACGCCGAAAATGCTGCTTTTGCGATATGAGAATCTCTTGAGGACTGCCAAACTAGGTGCTACCCAAGAGATTGATTTAAAAGATTTAAAGGTGGGCTAAACAATCCCCACCACTTTAAAACAAAGAACAAAAAAATGGCAAATAAAACATCATTCGAACAACTTCTCGAAGCAGGCGTCCACTTTGGTCACCTTAAACGCAAATGGAATCCTAAAATGGCTCCTTACATCTTTATGGAGAAAAACGGAATCCACATCATCGACTTGCACAAAACTGCACTGATGGTTGATACAGCAGCTGAAGCACTTCGTGTTATTGCACGCTCAGGTCGCAAAGTACTTTTCGTTTCTACTAAGAAACAAGTAAAAGAAATCGTTGCGCAAAGAGCTAGTGAAGTTGATATGCCTTACGTTACTGAACGCTGGGCTGGTGGTACTCTTACCAACTTCCCAACTATCCGTAAAGCTGTTAAGAAAATGGCCTCTATTGATAAAATGGCTACTGACGGTACTTTCGCTAACTTCTCAAAAAGAGAAAAATTGCAAATCAGCCGCTCACGTGCTAAACTTGAAAAAAACCTTGGCTCTATCGCTGACCTAACTCGCCTTCCTGCTGCACTTTTCGTTATCGACGTGCAAAAAGAACACAACGCTGTTAAAGAAGCTAGAAGACTCGGTATCCCTGTATTCGCAATGGTTGATACCTGCTGCGATCCAGGTCCTATTGACTACGTAATCCCTGCTAATGACGATGCTAGTAGCTCTGTTGATATGATTCTTTCTATCGTTGCTGCTTCTATCAAAGAGGGTCTTGCTGAACGCCAACTAGAGAAATCTAACGAAGAGGCTGCTGCGGAATCAGCTGCTGAAGTTGCTGCTGAAGGCGCACCACGTCGTACTCGTGCTCGCAAAAACGTAGGTCAAAAAGCTAAAGAACAAGAAGCTCAAGTTGCTGCTATCGTTGAAGAAGCTGCTGCTCCTGTAGCTGAGGAAGTAGTTACTGAAGAAGCTCCTGCACAAGAAGCTCCTGTTCAAGAATAAGTAAAAATAATTAAAAATATTATATAATTTACCAAAATGGAAATTAAAGCAAAAGACGTAGCTCAACTACGTAAAATGACTGGTGCAGGTATGATGGACTGCAAAAATGCACTTGTAGAGGCTGAAGGTGACTTCGAAAGAGCACAAGAAATTATCCGTGAAAAGGGTAAACTTATCGCTGCTAAACGTTCTGATAGAACTGCAACTGAAGGTGTTGTTGTATCTCACGTTGATGGTTCGAAGGCTTATATGCTTTGCCTAGCTTGCGAAACTGACTTTGTTGCAAAGGGTGATGAGTTCGGTGCTGCTGCTAAGGCTTTCTTGGCAGAGGCTGTTGCTATGGACGCTGCTGACTTGGAAACTGTTGTTGCTGCGTTTGCTGAAAAAGCTACTGCGCTTTCTGGCAAAACTGGTGAAAAAGTTGAAATCGCTCACTACTCTAAGGTAGAGGGTGCTATGTGCGTTTCTTACGTGCATATGAACAACAAACTTGGTACGCTTATCGCTCTTGACAAAGAGGTAGAAATGGCTGTTGCTAAGGACGTTGCTATGCAAGCTGCTGCTATGGCTCCTGTTTCAATCTCGGAAGAAGACTGTCCTAAGGAAGTTATCGAAAAAGAGCACAAAATCGGTCTTGAGCAAGCTCGTTTGGAAGGTAAACCTGAAAAAATGCTTGAGCACATCGCTACTGGTAAGGTGAACAAATTCTTGAAAGAGAATACACTTGTTAATCAGGCGTTGGTAAAAGACAACAAGAAGACTGTAGCTGTGTATTTGGCTGAGAACGGTGGTGCAAATGTAGTTGGTTATAAGAGGTTCTCTTTGAACGACTAAGGCGTTGCCTACTTTATGAGTCTTCTTTGAATTAAGGGGGGGGGCTTATATAAATAATTTAAGAAGAGTGTAATTTACGGTAGAGGCTGTAAGTTACACTTTTTTTTGGTATCGGTACCTCTGGGCACCTCGAATGACCAAAGTCTGTTCTAGCTTGTAGTATTACGAACTAACAAAAATGTCACTGCCCCCCCCTAAATGAAAATTACTGCCCCAAAATAAGTTTTATTGCAACTTCCAAAGAAAAATACTATATTTGCAGTGAATTACCCTTTAAAAATATATAATGCACTATGAAGAAATTACTACTACTTATATCTATACTGCTACTCTGCCCAATACTTTCAAATGCCCAAAATATAGAACTCAGCTCCGATAGTGCGACATTGTACTATAAACCCAGTAATTCCACGCTCTACGCAAGCTACCATAGTAACAACTACTCCCTACAATGGCTCGACTCAGTAGTCAAAAGAAATAAAGCTAAGATTATCTCTGGCGAATATCACTTCAATATCTTTGGCTTTGTAATGAGCCACGAAAAATACAACGACAAGGCTATAAACGAAGCATCTATTCAAGGATCTGTGCTTAGAGCATACCTCAAAACACAATACTCTATACCTCACAGTGCCGTTACATTCTCGATTGACACTACTCTAAATGTTCGCAATCAAGTGATGGTACAACTCAGCACTCAACCAATTCAATCTCAACAGAACTCTCAGATTAGCTACTCTCTTAAAAATACAAACTATTGGATTGCTAAGGCTGTGGCAGACTACACTAGGGGAGTGCCATACACATCGCTTTATATGCAAATAGCACGAAATGATATTGACTTTGCCAACAGCAACGACTTCTACAAACTAAACGAAGGGGAGTGGGTGCCAGAGGACTTTTCTGCAACAGAAGAGGTGATTGCACAAGCGGTTCAAGAGGAGATTGAAAACGACTACTCAACCGTTCCTGTAGCAGCCCAAGAAACAGTAGTGCAATCAACTGTGACCGAAAAAGAACGCCAAAAAGTCTTCGGGGTTAAGACAAATATACCATACTGGTTGGTGGCTCTTCCTAACCTAGAGGTGGAGTTTTATATGGGCAAATTTGTGTCTATTGCGGCCGAAGGTGAGTACACCTACCTGAATGGATTGTTGGCGAATGATCAGAAATATAGAGCCACTGCGGGTAGTGCAGAGCTGCGCTTTTGGTTCAAAGGTGACGGTAAGTTCACAGGCTTTTATGGTGGGCTATATGGCTCGGCAGGTTTCTATGATGTTGCTCTAGATATGTTGGGTACAGAGGGTAATAAGTGTGAGTACTATAGTGCTGGGCTATCGCTCGGTTATGTGCACCAAGTTGGCAAATCATTCTTCCTTGAGTTTGGCTTGGCTGGGGGATATATCGACTTCGTCAACTCAAAATATACTATTAATAGCGATGGCGTAAAAGTTCCTGTAAGTGGAAAGGAATCAATAAAGGGCTGGGGGATACTTCCTACCAAAGCTAAAATAGCACTAATGTGGCGATTCTAAAGAATAAATACTATGAGTGATTGGAAAGAGCGTCTGGGAGTGGTCTACTCCACCAACTCGGACTTTAAATATGAAACTGAAAACCAAGAGGCTGAGGTAGCGACCCTGCCTAACGAAAAGCAACGCCTTAGAGTTGCGCTCGATAAGCGCAACCGTGGGGGTAAGAAGGTCACTATTGTGGCGGACTTTAAGGGTAGTTGCAGTGATCTTGAAGTACTTGGCAAGACCCTTAAGACCAAGTGCGGAGTGGGGGGAGCTGTCAAAGATAACGAGATAATTATTCAGGGGGATTTTCGGGATAAAGTGGTTCAACTCTTGGAGGGTATGGGCTATAGGGCAAGAAAAATCTAGAATGCGTCGATTACTATTCATACTCACACTACTGGTGTGCGCTACAAATTACACTAGCGCACAGTTCTATAGTGAAGGTAGGGGTAGTACTTCCACAAAGTGGCGTGAGATGGACTCTCTCAGCTACAAGATAGTCTTTCCACTGGGCTACGAAGAGCGTGCACAGAGCATATCACAGCTTATGTATAGGATTGGGGATAGCCTACAATATGGCTTCACAAAACCTGTAAAGACACGCAATATGCCTATCATACTGCGAACTGAGAGTATGACCTCGAATGGCTTTGTTACGTGGTCACCAAAGCGTGAGGAGCTATACCTGACCCCGCCGCAGAGCAACTATGCACTGCTATGGAGCAAACAACTCGCCGTACACGAATGGCGACACGTAATGCAAATTTCCTCACTTAACTACGGGCTGACACGTGCAGGAACGTGGCTCTTTGGCGAAGGTGGCTATGCCCTCGGGCTTTTTGCACTGCCTCGCTGGATATTAGAGGGGGATGCGGTGCTTGCTGAAACGCAATTTGCGGAGTATGGCAGGGGGCTTCAACCCGACTTTACGGTAGAGTATAGAACGCTCTTTGGGGCTGGTCATAAAAATTTCAAGCATCTAGACAGGTGGATATGTGGTAGCTATAAGTATAATTATCCAGATATTTACAAGTTTGGTTACCAGACCCTTAGTAAGGCATCAGAGAGCCTTGGTGAGGAGTATGTCGGCGAGATGATTAACTATATCGGCAAGTACCCTATCTTTATCTTCCCTGGGGATATTTACCTAAAGAACAAGCACAATACCTCTTATAAGAAGCTGGCGCAGGCTGCCTTTAGTGAGCTTGATTCAATCTGGGCTACAGAGTCTGCAACCGCTGAAAACTTTACGCATCTGAGCGAATCTACACCACGCCACTACACCAAGTACCTCTACCCTCAGAGCTACAATAACCAAACCCTTGCTATGAAGTGGGACTATGACACTCCACTTAACCTAGTGTCGCTAGAGAGTGGTAAGGCATTATCACCACTGGGGAGCGTTAACTCACGCCCCGTTATTGAGCAGAGTACGATGTACTACACCGAACAACTCCCCCACCCTATCTTCGAACAAGTGAGCTACTCGGCAATTCGAGCACATAACCTCACTACAAACCGCACTAAAACCTACCAACGAAAAGGACATAACTGGAACGTTACACCAATAAAAGATGGCTTTGCTACCACCTCGCTCGATAGCATAAGCTACTCTACCATTAACTTCTTTGACAGAGAGTTTAACCTTCAAAAGACCTATCACTTTCCTAGAGAGATGGGTGAAATATCCATTAGTTCGCTATGCTGGGATGCCTCAACAGATGCGCTCTACTTTATTGCTCTAGACTATCGGGGGATGTGGATTGGTTCGCTGCTGCTCTCACAAGGCAATAAACTAGCTCAGGTGACAGAGCCTAGCCTAGTGAGCCTCTGTGATATGTCGCTAAGCGATGGGGTGCTCTACTTCTCGTCTATTGAGAGTGGCAAAAATGAGGTGCACTCGCTAAATATCACCACGGGAGAACAGCTGCAACTAACTCAATCAAAATTTGGCTCGCAGAGTCCCACTGCCTCAGGCGATTCATTACTCTTTACTACCTATAGCGCAGGGGGGGTGATGGTAGCCTCAATGCCGCTAGATAGCGCACTCTCAAGGGAAGTGTACTGGAGCAGACTCCCTAAAAATACCCTTAACCCCGTGCGCAGAGCGTGGAGTGTGCCAAAGGTCGATACTATTGATACTAGAGTGCACAGACATACCACTAAAAAGAGTGAACGCTACAAAGCTGACTTTCCGCTACACTCGTGGGCACCCGTAGGCTTCGATGGCGACTATCTTATGAACAGTAACCCAATGGATGTGACATTTGGGGTTACGGCATTTTTTCAATCTACACTTAGTACACTATCGGGTTATGCCACATACGGATGGCTCAATGACCATAACTGGTTGAAGGGACGTGTGGAGTATAAGGGTCTTCCGCTGACCATTTCGCTGGGCGTGGAGTATGGCGGAGGTACTCAGTATGTCTATGGCGAACCTGCTATTACTATTTTGGGTGAAAAATCAACTGTCGGAGAAAACCTATACCTATCGAGCGATCTGACCCTTTCGCTACCGCTGAACCTTAGCTCAGGGGGGTACTCCAGACTCTTGCAACCAAGCGTAAGTGTTGGCTATACTAATACCGAGATATATGACTATAGCAATAGAGAATATAATTGTGGTTTGGTTCAGTATGGCGTTGGGGTGTGGTGGAGCTCTGTGCGAAATACTAGCTACCGTGATATAGCACCACGTTGGGGATATGCCCTAAGAGCAAATTTTAATGGTAGTTTTAATCCAGATGTGTCGTCACTATACTCACTCTATGGCAAAGCATACCTGCCAGGAGTTGTGAAAAACCACTCGCTGAATATCGCAGGGGCTATTCAATACCAAAATATCGAAACATATTGCTCCTCAACCAAAGCACTCTACCTAACTGGGGTAAATGATAACTATGCCACCAAAGACTATTGGGCTCTTCAGGCTAGCTACTACCTGCCACTTCTCTACCCAGATTGGGGGTGGGACTCAGTAGTCTACTTCAAAAGAATATGGGCTGCACTCAGTGGCGGCTACTCCTCAGGAAACTATGTTAATGGCAATAGCTATACAACCCTGACCAACTATACTTACGGTATTGATCTTGGTATAGAGTTTACGGCTCTTAGAGCCTACGAGCAGTCCGTTACTCTGAAATTCTATATGCCAAATAATAAGTTCTTCTTTGGCTTTAGCTATGATATGAGCTTCTAGAGATGGATTTACTACAGGAAATAGGAGCAGCTGCACTTGGTGTGGCAGAGTATAGGGTACTCAGTGAACATCGAGAGTATCTAGATCGTTGGCTGAGTGAAGCGTACGAGGGTGAACTTGCCTATATGAGAAAACACCGTAGAGAAGACCCACGCATCATACTCCCCGAATGCAAGTCATTAATGGTTATACTCTTCGCTCCACAAAAATGGAGCTACCATAGCTACATACGCCGTAGACTAAAGAGGCTCAATAAGATACTGCTTGAATATGATTCTTCTATAATTAGCAGAGGGGTGGTGGATAGTGCGCCATTGCTAGAGAGGGCGTGGGGTGTGGAGGCATCCTTGGGGTGGATTGGCAAGAATTCAATGTTGATAAATCCACAGCTGGGGAGTGATTTTAATATCGGAGTGCTGCTGACAAGTGCTACTGTAGAGGAGTTGCTTGCTATAGAGGTTTTAGACCACGCAGTACAGAGGAGTAGAGTTGCGGTTGTAGATGGTTGTAGGGGTTGTGGGGAGTATTGTCGTGCGGCCTGTCCGGGTGGTGCAATTCAGGATGACAGGGTGATAGATAGTCGTTTGTGTCATTCTTATTTGTCACAGAGGGAGGGCTGGGCGGAGTTGGGTTGTAGGGTTTGTCAGGAGGTTTGTGTTTTTAGGAGGGTTTAGCATATTTTGAGTCTGTAATGTTTTAATTATTTAGTCTGTATTACTACAAGCTCTAATAAACTAAATCAGCTATGGCACCGACCCTAAACCAAACTACTGCTTCCTATAACGCATAGATACAAAATACAACAAACTCAAACACAATACATAAACAGACAACCTCGTGACAATATCTCCCCACACAGTATAGAAAGTCACACCACTGCGCAACTCCACACTGCCACTCACAACACCACGCTTATCCCACCCCAACGAATCTATAACATCCCCACGACTGTCAATTATCCCAGAAATCCCAGTATTCGCACTGCGCACTATCCAACGACCACTCTCCACTGCACGAAGCCTCGCAAAATCAAAATGCTGACGATAGCCGTAAGTATCTCTCCACCACCCATCATTAGTAATAATAGCCATTAGCTGAGCACCTTGGCTAACCCACTCCGCAAAGTGCTCGCTATAGATACTCTCGTAGCATACCACCGCACCTACACCTCCGACAACCATAGCCTCGCTACTCCTGCCCAATGATCCCACATATCCACCCATATCCAGCGCATTAGCAAAGGGGCTGACCCACTCTGGCACTATCTCGACGGCAAGCACTAGTTTTCGTTTATGGTACACCTTGACACTATCCTTTGAGATATAGAGCACAGAGTTATAGTGCGCTGCCTTATCACGAGTCGATGCACCAATAATAAAAAGCCCCTCTGGTGACACATCCCTCAAAAAATCCTGGATAGCCGCCACATCTCTATTACTCTCTATCATAGGGAGGTTTACGCTACTAACCAGTGCTGTTTCGGGAGCGACAAAGAGCTTCGTGTCTGTGGGCGCACTTTGGGCTAGTTCAAGTATTGAGCGAGTTTGATCCCACGCTGTACCGCTAGAAAACTTCTTATAGGCATCTACATTGGGTTGAATAATGGCAACCTCGACTCTTTGAGTAGATTCTTTATGTAGATTATAGAGCACTAGCGAGAGAGCCACTGGGACTAGCACCATTGCTGAGAACCACACCACTCTGTTCCTTGAGAACTTTGTACGGATAACCTCAAATGCTAGCACATTACAGAGCATTACCCAGAGCGTACCACCGCTCTGCCCAAAGATAGAGTACCACTGCACCACCATAGTGTTATCAGCCCAAGCACTACCGAGCAGAATCCACGGAAAGCTAATATCCCCAAGACCATTCCACCACTCTATAACAATCCAGCCGCTTATGAGCACTGTATAGGCAAGAGTGCGAGTGCTACGTTTCGAGACGTAGTGGAACAGCCACCACGCAGGCAGCGTCATCCCAAGTCCCGTAATAATTATTGCAGGCGAAGCAATAGGCGTAGCGAATGAGACCCAGTAAGTGGTAAAGAGATACCACAGCGAGATGGTCAGTGCACTCCACCCCCAGAAGCCTTTTCGTCCATCCTGAACCAACCTTTCACGCAAGAAAAGCATCGGAGTCCACCCCACTAACGAGAACCAACCACTCCAGCCCCACCACGGGCAGCTAAGTAGTATGGCTGAGAGTAGGCATAGTACGATAGGGCGTTTTAGTATCTTATTGTAGTTCATTGCCATAGTCATATTTATTTTAGAGGTCCCCTTAAATTTAATTGACAAAATTAATAAAAATACTGTTATAATATGAGAAAAAAGCTGTATATTTGTAATTATTTTTTCATATAAGGGGACTTCTAAAAACTGACCCCACTAAAAATTAAATATTAAATAATGGACAACTAAATCGGGTTTTGAATGCCTTTGGGCGATATTTTTATTCTTTTTTCACCTTTTTATGGTCACTTAGCCCGCTAAGCTCCCATAAAGGCGGCAAAAAAATAATTAAAAATCTCATCCCAAATCCATACAAATCAGT
>JAWXTM010000024.1:0-27030 GCA_044433505.1 Rikenellaceae bacterium | reverse complement strand
GTGTAGTACTCTTTTTTTAGCTCTATTGTATTGCTCTAGTTTCTGGCTCTAGCTTTTTGCTCTGGTGTATTGCTCTAGCTCAGGGGGCGTTTCACCCCCCTGAAAACCGTAGTACTTTTTGAGAAGTCAAAAAGCCACCAAAAAGCTTTTGAAGCGTGAACAAAGCAGTGAATTTCTAAAAAGTTCTGATTCCTAGGGGTCAAAGGTAAGAATTGCCCCAGTGCTTTTTTTGACATTATACTAGCTTTGTTATTTGAAGCCATTTCTATTTCAGCTCTAACAAAAAAAACACGCAATTCTCCCTATTTCTTTTCCTCCCCTAGGAATCACAACTTAAGAAATTCTACTGCCTTATTCAGGGCTTCGGTTTTTAGATTGTTCTAGCTTTTTGTTTTAGAAGCAATGGGGGATGACGCCGGCGGAAGAGTGTTCGGCGAGTGGAACGAGCAGAAGCGGTCTGCCGCTATGGGGTGGTGTCATCCCGCAGTGCTTCGCACTTTTTTTTAGCTCTAACTTTCGGTTTACAACCGAAAGATTTTTGTCTTTGATTTTAGGCAAGGCATCCGCCTTGCTATTGCTCTAGCGGACTGATTCCATCGTTCTTTTGTGAACAAAAGAACCAAAAAACTTTCATTATTTAGTCTGTAATACTACAAGCTATAACAAACCTTGGTCATCTGGTGTGCCAAGTGGTATTATTGATTTTAGTTTGCTCTAGCTAACTTTCACCATAAAAAGGCTCGCCTATAGTGGTATGATTATTGGATTACATCTCTACCCAAAACATCACGTCACCTATGAAAAAAATACTTATCGTACTAGGCACTCGCCCCGAAGCTATCAAAATGGCTCCCCTTGTTAAAGAATTTGCACGATACCCCCTCGACTTTAACTGCAAAGTCTGCTCCACTGGACAACACCGTGAGATGCTCAGCCAAGTGCTCGATTTCTTTGAAATTACGCCCGATTACCACCTCGACCTTATGCGCCCAAACCAATCCCTCGACTCTCTATTCTGCGCAATTATGCAAAACATTAAATATGTCTACGAGACCTTTAAGCCCGATATGGTCTTTGTTCACGGTGATACTACCACCTCAACTGCGGCTGCGCTGTGCGCCTATCTAAACCATATCGAGGTTGCTCACATCGAAGCTGGACTTCGCACCTGGAACAAATGGTCGCCATTCCCCGAAGAGATGAATCGCCAACTCACCGCCAGACTCTCTGATATTCACTACGCTCCAACAAAGCGTGCCAAAGAGAACCTGCTACGTGAGGGCATTAACGTCAACGACATCATAATTACTGGTAACACCGTTATTGATGCCCTAAATAACAGCATCCAGAAAATCGAACAAGATGGCTATATGAATGGTGAAATTGATTCGCTCAGCAGCCTGCTTTTGGATAAAGAAATGGTACTAGTCACTGGTCATAGGCGTGAGAATTTCGGTGAGGGTTTTATCAATATTTGTAATGCACTCTGCGAAATAGCCCTAGAGCGTAGCGATATTGAGATTATCTACCCCGTTCACCTAAACCCTAATGTGCGCAAACCAGTGCAAGAATTGCTCTCTGGCATTAAGAATATAAGGCTAATTGAACCTGTAAGCTATCCAACTTTTGTTTGGTTAATGAATCGTTCGAAACTAGTGATTACTGATAGTGGTGGCATTCAAGAGGAAGCACCTTCGCTGGGCAAACCCGTGCTTGTGATGAGGGATAACACTGAACGCCCCGAAGCACTCGAAGCTGGCACTGCTCTATTGGTTGGTTCTGACACTAAGCGCATAGTGTGCGAGGCACTTGACCTGCTCTCCAACCCAAAACGATACAGCGAAATGAGCCATATTCAAAACCCCTATGGCAGAGGGGATGCTTGCTACAAAATTGTCAAATCATTACTATAATGCACAACAAAAGTAAATCAATACTCTACCTAATGCACGTGCCGTGGCAATGGATTAAACAACGCCCTCACTTTTTGGCAGAATATCTATCAGCCGATTTCTCGCTTACGCTTCGATACAAAAAACCTCTAAATGTCAAGAAACAAAACCTACAGAACACTGTAAATACAATAGGGGCAAAGGGATTTTGGCAACTACCTCTCGAAAGACTTCCAATTACCAGACTCTGCCCTAAAGCCTTTAGATGGATAAATAGAGCTTTGGCACACTGCGGCATTCCTTCGTTCAAGGGTTATGACTATGTGTGGATCACAAGTCTATATTTTTATGATATTATTCGCCATAGAATTACCGCTGACACCTTTCTGATTTGGGATGCAATGGACGATGAGATAGAGTTCTCTGCAACAAAAAATTCACAAAAAAACCTCCATCGATACCTCAAAGCTGAACGGGAACTACTCCTGCGTGCCGATATTATCTTCTGTACGGCAGAACACCTCGCAAAAAAAATTATGAGCCGTAGCTGCTTTAAACGTGATATTATCATCGTCAATAACGCTATTGAATTACCCTACTGCCACAATCAACTACGTGAGAGATATTGCCAATACAAATCCTCGAAGAATCTCTTTATGTATATAGGTGCAGTGGCAGAGTGGTTCGACTTCGACACTTTGATAAATATGTTGGAACAGAATCCAGAGGTAAGTGCACTTATTGTTGGACCTCACGATGGCAATGTCCCCGTGCACAGCCGTATCGAATACTTAGGAACAGTAAAACGTAAGGATATATTCGAGCTGATGAGCTACGCCACTGTGCTAATGATGCCATTTAAAGTGACAGAACTCATAGAGTCCGTTAACCCCGTCAAGCTCTATGAATACATTTATGGTGACCGCATAGTTGTTGCACCACGCTATGGCGAGTCCGAGAAATTTGAAGATTTTATATGGCTATATAGTACCCCCCAAGAGTTCTCAAACTTTGCACGAGGCGTTGTGGCGGGCAAAATTACCAAAAAGAAAAATACCACCCAAAACCACAACTTCGCTGAAGCTAACCAATGGAGCACTCGATACCAAATCATTCGAAAAGAACTAGAACCTTAACCTTCGGACTACTGCTGCTATACTCCCTGCTTCCTGGACTCTACAAAATTGTAGGGCTACAGGCTCTTATGGCTCTTAGTGTGCCAATACTCGCCTTCTTGATCTACTTCATCCCTGTCAAAATAAGCTTTCAGAAATGTGATAGGCTCTTTATGATATACCTGCTCTATATACTAGGGCAAAGCGTTATTTATATGATCTTCCCCGTTGCAAATAGAGTGGGCATTGCTCTGGGACTCTTTATGAATGTAGTACCAATGGTGGGGTATTTCTTTGCAGGTGCGTTTTCTCTTGAAGAACTCTCACGACCACTGATACGCATAATTGCCATACACGCTCTGCTCGGCATACTACTCTACCCCGCATTCGGCATAACCTCGGCAACAAATAGCACCGTTGCAAAACTTCTGGACGGTGTTGCATTCCTTAGAATGGCAAGCGTTTCTGGTTCACTGGGCTTTGGGAATATGATGATGATAGGATTTATTCTTTCATTCTTCTACGATAAACGCTACCTTCCATTGATGCTCTTTTGCCTGATTTTCTCGAACCAACGTAGTGCGTGGATTGGGGGCGGTTTTGTAGTGATTATCTACTGCTGGGAGGCTCTACGCAGCGTTAATTTTGCAAATCTTGCAAAGATATTTATGGGTATCATCCTCTCTGCACTTCTATTCTATATCGTTGCCCTAAAGTATCTAAAGATTGACTTTGACTTTGTGCTACATAGGCTCAACAACCTCAATAGCGCAACTTCCGAACGCTCAGATATGTGGGTTGCTGGCTTAGAAAATTTTGCTAATGCCCCCTGGGGAGTAGGGCTTGGACAAGTAGGGCAAATTGCCACTCGTGCCCAAGGTGCACAAACACTCCATAAACTCGTCCCTGATGGAGAGTATGTACGCATTCTCTCTGAAAGTGGCATTATAGGAGGTATCTTTATTATTGGTGTAGTATTCCTTTTCATTGTGAAATTCCTTAGAGGAATGCCACTAAGAAGCGAACAAACTGCTGTGGCTATTGTAGGGGGGATGTTGGTGCAAATGCTTGGCTCTAATGTCCACGAGTTCTACTTCACCAACTTTATGTTATGGATTTTTATCGGATACTTTTTAAAAGAGACTTCTAAACTATGATTTCAGTATGTATGGCTACCTATAACGGGGAACGCTTTATCAAAGAACAACTAGACTCTATCTTGGCGCAACTCAGTGACCTGGACGAAGTAATAATCTCGGACGACGGCTCCTCGGACTCTACCATCTCAATCATTAAAGGCTATAATGATCGTAGAATTAAGCTCCTTCACTTTCGCAGAAATAAAGTGGGGATAGAACCTGTGCACCTTATTACAACGAATTTTGAGAATGCACTGCGCCACTGCCGTGGAGAGTATATTTTTCTAAGCGATCAAGATGATGTATGGCTAGCCAATAAAGTTAGCATTATGATGGAGTATCTCTTAGAGTATGACTATGTTGTTAGCGATTGTGTTGTAGTGGATAGTAAGCTAAATTTAGTTCAGCAACGACTCTTTGGCTCTCCTCTAATGGAGCGTGCAAATAGACAAAAGTATAAGGCACTAATAGGTAGGGTTGTTGCACACGGAGCGAGCAGTGCATTCCGCAGAGAAATTTTGCGAAGGGCTATGCCATTTCCTAAGGGAATTCAGTCACACGATAGGTGGCTTGGTTTTGTTGCAATGTTCTATTATCGCTATAGGGCTATTGACAAGGTTACGGTGCTCTACCGTCGGCATAGTGACAATGCTTCGAGTTCGTCGACTCTAAAAAGCAGTAATGGATTAATGAAACGAGTGGCTATACGCTTTCGTTATATGTGGGAGTTGGTTCGTATATAGTCTTGCTACTGACCTTGGTATTTTTTTAGTAATCTTGAGTTTTATTGTAGTATTTTGGTGTAGTGCTCTAGCTTTGGGGGTTTGGAAAAAAAAATAACCATTAACCATTAACCATTTTGTTGCTCTAGCTTTCGGTTTTACAACCGAAAGATTTTTGTCCTTGATTTTTAGGCAAGGCATTCGCCTTGCTCATTGCTCTAGCGGACTGATGCCATCGTTCTTTTGTGAACAAAAGAACCAAAAAACTTTAATTATTTAGTCTGCTATAATACAAGCTATAACTAAAGCAATGACCCATGCCGATTGTCTGCTCTAGCTTTCGGTTTACAACCGAAAGATTTTTGTCCTTGATTTTTAGGCAAGGCATTCGCCTTGCTCATTGCTCTAGCGGACTGATGCCATCGTTCTTTTGTGAACAAAAGAACCAAAAAACTTTAATTATTTAGTCTGCTATAATACAAGCTATAACTAAAGCAATGACCCGTGCCGATTGTCTGCTCTAGCTTTCGGTTTTACAACCGAAAGATTTTTGTCCTTGATTTTTAGGCAAGGCATTCGCCTTGCTCATTGCTCTAGCGGACTGATGCCATCGTTCCTTTGTGAACAAAAGAACCAAAAAACTTTAATCATTTTAGTCTGTTATAATACAAGCTATAACAAACTTTGGGCATCTGGTGTGCCCAGCGGTACCAAAAAAGAGGGCTGCTCAAACTAAATCTGAACAACCCTCTCTATTATCAATATCTCCCTATCGCGACTAGTTTGCCGCTGGAATTACATATACAAATGATTTGCCCTCTGCACGCTTCTTGAAAGCAACTGTACCATCAACTAATGCATATAGAGTATGATCCTTGCCACAACCTACATTCTCACCAGCATTGTGCTTTGTGCCTCTTTGACGAATAATGATGTTACCAGCTTTGCAAGTTTGACCTCCAAAAAGCTTAACACCAAGTCTTTTACTATGTGATTCACGTCCGTTCTTCGAACTACCAACACCTTTTTTGTGTGCCATTTATTCCTATTTTTATTAAAAAGTTATCTACTTTAATTAATTACCTGACAAACCTTATCCTTCGATAATATCAGTGATGAGAATCTGAGTTAAACACTGTCTGTGACCATTTTTAACTCTGTAGCCTTTCCTACGTTTCTTCTTGAAGATGATTACTTTGTCATCTTTCAGGTGACGAAGCACTTGAGCTTCTACCTTGACGTCTTGGAGGATAGGTGCGCCAACTTGAACCTTACCGTCTCTGTCTAGTAACATTACTGAACTGAAGCTCACTGCCTCGTTTTCTTCTTGAGGCAGACGGTGTACATAGAGCTTACGTCCCTTCTCAGCTTTAAACTGCTGACCTGCTATTTCTACGATTACGTACATTTAAGTTTTCTTAAAAAATTGTTTGTATATTTTACTCTTCCCTTATGTCCACAACCTCCACTAAAAGTGGCTACCGCATACATAAGAGAGCACAAAGGTAGAAATATATTTTTGAACTACCAAACTTTTTTACAAAAATATCACCGAAGAATAAAAAATTTGCACTTTACGACTTTTTTAGTACCTTTGTCTAATAATTTACTGAATTTAACAGATTGAAAGTGAGATGATCGGTATAAAAAAACTATATATATACGTACTTAACATTGCACTCTTTGCGTTGATTTTGCAGGGTTGCCAACAAACTCTAGATGATACAACAATCATTCCACAAGAGGATGCAAGTGCCAATGTAACCATTGCTTTTAGCGACTCCAATGTGGATGATAATACTGCTTTTGAGGGCAAGGAGTTCTATCTTTGCGTAAAAAACAGTAGCTCAGAGATTATATATGAATGGTTCAGTGTGGAGGAAGTGATCGAATCGTTTAGAATTGCAACTGGAGAGTACACATACTTTGGAACTTTAGGTAGTAAGGAGAATCTGCCTTCGTTTGATGAGGCATACTACGAAACCTCTGGTAGCTTTACGATTAGTGGGGCGGTGGATGCTGTAATTCCGATTGAATTTAAACACGCCGATAGCTATATTGCCATTAACTTTGACCAAGAGCTCTTTGATATATACTATAGTATATACTACTTGGAGATGTACACCGAGGCTGGCAAAGTATTGTCCTACGATATAAGCCATAGCGGACTCTTTGCTAGTTTTGTGGCTGGTGAGCTTACTCTCAAACTCTACCTTACTGAGAATCATAACGATGCTAATTCGACCCTAACGCTCGACCCTATCACGCTCGGTGCAGGAGAGAAGCATACGCTAAACCTTACCATTAACGCTGAGTCTGGATTTAATATATTGAACGTTACAACTGACTTCGGGTATGAATTCTCGCAGGAGATTGACACTGAGCTACCAGGTACTATCTTGCCATTTACAGCACCTAAGATTACTGCCGAAAACTTCGAAAAGGGTGGCTACATAACATCTTCTGTTGGGGTAGTGCCGAGCGAGGAGTACACAGCATTGGTGGCGGCTTATGCTGGTGTTAAGAGTGTTATTGTTAGGAGCACCTCTGTCGAAATAGCAGAGCTATGGGGTGGACTCTCTGAGATTGATATTGTAAACGCTACTAGCGACACACAAACTCTGCTCAAAGAGAGTGGTATCACTTGGGATGGTGATATTGCTACACCTGAGAGCGCTGCACTATGCTACTCTGCCTTTAGAATCTCGCTGGGCGGACTCTTCGAGAACCTCGTAACTGAGGGAGAGTACCCTTTCGAAATTGAGGTCGTAGACATCTACGAACAATCGAATCTCGACAGAGAAGATGAGCTGGGGATTCCATTTACTTTTACTTATAATGCAACTAATTAACTAAATAAAAAATGAAAAAACTACTATTACTAATTCTCACAACCTTTCTCTTTACAGGATGTGACAAGGCTCTTACCCAAGTGGTAGGTAGTGGAAATGGGGTACTTAACCTTTCATTGGCAAGTAATGATGGAGACTTTACTTTTACTCAGAGTAAAGGTACTGCTGTTGACGTGAATGAATTCTATGTCGAAATTTACAATAGCGCAGGCTCATTGGTTGAACGCTACGAAAGCTACAGTGATGTGCCTGAAGAACTTGAACTTGAAGCTGGCAGCTACACCATCAAAGCAGCAAATGGCGATATGGTAAGTGCTGGATTCGATGCACCTCACTATAGTGGTGAAACTACTGTAGCTGTGGAAGTTGGTGCAGAAACTAAAGCCACCGTTGTTTGTACTATTGATAACCTACTTGTAAACATCACTTTTAGTGATGATGTTCTTGCGGCTATGACAGATATTGAGGCACTAGTAACCTCTGTATTCTATGGTAGTGATGGGACTACAAAAAACACTGGCTCATTGGTCTACGAACCAGATGGCTCGAACGATGGTTGGTTCACACCTCCTTACAACAATCAAATATCAATTACCGTAACTGGTACAAGTGTTGCTACTGGTACTGTTCAAAAGGCATCTACTGTACTAACTGACGCATCGGCTGGACAGTCTAGAAACCTTGAAATTAATGTTGAAACTACTGGCAATGGTAGCATTACGATTGTTATCGACGGCACTCTAGAGGATGTGGACGATGGTACACTAACGCTTCCAGACGACGGTGCAGGTTCAACTGACCCTGAGGTAGATCCAGATCCAGAGCCAACTGGTGATGAACCTGAGGTACTTGGCGCACTATTTGGTACTGAAGAAAGCAGCTCTCCATTTGATATTGACGAAGATGTCGACTTTGATCTTAATGTACATACAGTACTTGATATATTATTGAAATCATCTGCTACTGGTGGTATCCAAGAGATGGGCGTGACTATTGGGTCTCCAACCCTTACTCCTGTACTTCTTGAAGCACTGCTAGGAACATCTGGCGAAATGGACTTCGCTAACCCAGATACCGAGTTGACGTGGTACACTATGTTTATAAGTGAAGATATTGCACTTATCGACCCTGAAGACCCTATTAAAGGCAAATCAGAACATACATTTGTTGTTGGCTCACTACTACTAATGCTAAAAACTATGCAGACTACTGGCACTGTAGAGCATAAATTCCACATTAGACTCAAAGATGCTAATGGCGAAACTAATAAAACTTTAACTGTTAATCTAACTAAACACTAGTAGATGCAAAAGAAGAAATTTTTCTTATCATTTATCATTCTTGGTATGGTTGCAGCCCTTATGGGCTGTGACCAAACTAAGGTTGATGGCGTAAATTCTGGAAATATTCAACTCTCAATCTCTACCGACTCAAAGGTTGCAGGGGTTGAGGTAAAAAGCGCTAGTACAGCACCTGAGTACTCGCTGACCATACAAAACCTATATGGTCAAGAACTAGAGTACTACGAGGATTGCGCTACTATCGGAAACCTTAAAATTGAAGAAGACTCTTATAACTTTATCATCAAAAGCGGCTCCGATGAAGATGCACCACGTGTTGATGAGCCATACTACTATGGCAAAACTGTAGTCGATGTTGTGGCTACCCAAACAAATAACGTCGAAATTGTCGGCAAACTCAAAAATGCAAGAATCTCTGCCGAGTTCTCCGAAGTAATTCAAGACGAAAAGATATTTAGTGACTACTCCTTTACCCTCGATGATGTGGTCCTTACAAAAGAAGATATTGAAAATGGTAGCTCGCTGTTTGTGAGTGCCAGCGACTCGAAAAGAGTCTTTAATTGGAGCGTTCAACTAACAAATGTGCAAGGCTCTAAAAATGAATTTACTGGAGTGCTCTCTGGCGTTGAGGAGTGCTCACACTATACCTATAGCTTTGATGTGGATGTAACAATGGATGAAGATCAAGGTACTGTAGGATTTGATATTTTGGTCGATGACCAAGTTAGTGTAGAAAGCGACCAGATCGAAATAAACCTCGAACAAAGAGATGCCCCTAGCTTCACGGGAAGTGGCTTTACTGTGGGTGAAACAAAAGTGGTTCGTGAGATTGAGCCTCGTGAAGATATAATGGTGCTCGCCATAAAAGCAGAAGAAGGACTCAGTGAAGCTACACTGCGCCACCTTAACGGCGACCTATTCGATGCTGGAGTGCCTTATACCATTAGTTTGTCGGCTATCTCTGCTCAAGAGCTTGCAGCACTTGAAGCCATTGGGGTTTATATAGATGGATTCACGGTGAGCAATCGTGAAATGACCATTGACTTTAGTGACTATGTGAATAGCTCAACACTCGGAGACTACACCTTCTATCTAAGCGTAGTTGATAGAGTCAACCAAAGCTCTAGCACTACCGTTGACTTTATGGTTGTTCCAGATATGGATCACCTGCCTGTTAGCGTTGATTACGGTGCAAAGTATGCTGTGCTGTATGGCGAGTGGTGCTCGTTGGTGCAACCCGAAGGACTCTCGTTCCAATACCGCAAGGTAGGCGATAGCCAGTGGACTAATACCAGCGAAGATGACCTTGTGGTAACTTCCGCTGAAAACAAAACCTTCACTACTAGAATCGTTGATATTGAGGCTCTTACCGAGTATGAGTTTAGAACATACTCCACTGCCGAGCAATACGATCGCACAGTGAGCTTCACCACCGAGGATGCACCTGAAATCCCTAACCTGAGCTTCGATGACGGTTACTATAGTAGCAGCACTTGGTATCCAAATGCAAGTGGCGGCAACTCATACTGGGCAACTGGTAATGAGGGTGTGTGCGACTGGCCACTAAGTATGTCTTCGATTACTAACCACACCGATGATGCGGTTAGTGGCAAGGCAGTTGTAATGAAGAGTGCTGAGATTACATATTGGTTAAGTCCTGTGAGCTTTGCAGCAGGTAGCCTCTTTACAGGTACTTATGCAACAAATATGACCGATGCGGCAAGTAGCGCAACTATGGGTAGAGCATACACTGGCAAGCCTCTTGGACTAAGGGGTTGGTATAAATACACCCCAGTGAACATCAATAGTGATGACGATGGTGTATCAGGCTCTGACTACGGTAAGGCTGACTACGCTCACATCTACCTAACGCTCGAAAACTGGGGCAGTGCTACCTCTAGACCAAGTAACCCTACGGTGGTGGCTTATGGCGAATTTAAAACTAATCAAACTGTTACGTCGTACCAAGAATTTAGCTTTATGCTAGACTATAGTTCATCACTTGCAACAACCCACGTTGTTTTGGCAATCACTAGCTCATACTACGGGGTGGACTTCTGTGGCGGTATTGGCAGTGAACTATATGTTGATGACTTTGAACTGATTTGGTACTAATACCTAAACTTACTATGCATATAATAATAAGACAACGAATAATTGGAGGTCTATGCGCACTCCTAATAGGCGTGGGATGTATTGCCGCTCAAGAACTACCTCAAAGCAATAAAAATTCTAAAATTGACCGCAAAATAAAGAGCGAAGTCTTTATGCCAAAGGGTACATTCTTTGCTGGTACGACCATTGGATATACACGCTACAGTGCCGAAGACTATAAGTTCTTGTTGCTTGATGATATTAGTGGTTATGCCAAGATATTTGGAGTAAGAGCTTTTGCAGGGTATAGCTTTGCAAATAATGTTGCAGCAGGGTTGGCTTTTGACTACTCCTATGATGTTGTGCAACTAGGCAACGTTGATATATCATTGGGTGATGACCTTAACTTCAACATAGAAGATAGTTATTCTATACAGAGTATCTACACAGCCGAGGCATTTTTGCGTACCTACATTAACCTAGGTAGCCAAAAACGCTTTGCACTATACAATGATGTGAGAGCCTACTTTGGGGGAGGAAATGGCAAGACTACAAGTGGGGCAAGCGATAGCGAACTCTACACAGGTACATTCCAGAAGATAACTAAAATCGGGGTGTCGTTTGTACCTGGTATTATCTTCTTTGCCACAGATTTCTTTTCGATTGAGGCAGGAGTCGATATTTTAGGGATAGGATATACACGTACTGAGCAAACCACCAACCAAGTGTATCAAGGTTATTATGAGAGTTTCGATGCTAGTTTTAAGCTAAACCTACTTTCGCTACAGTTCGGAATGTCGTTCTATTTTTAAGAGGTAATAGGTATGAAAAAAAAGATTTATATATACATACTCGCACTTGTGGGATTGTTTGTGAGCTGCGTGGAAAATGATTTGCCTTACCCATACATCAAGGGTGAGGTGCTAAGTATTGAAGTGCAGGGTGCTGCGGAAACCAAGATTGATGCTATTAATCAGGTTGTGACAGTGACGCTCAGCGACACTGTTTCGCTATTTGATGTTACGATATTGAGTATGGAAATTACTGCCGACTCACGTTCTACTCTCAATAGTGGCGATGTGCTGGATATGTCGAGCGGCAAGGGATATAATGTTGGAAGCCCATATAACTTTACAATATCTACGTTCCAAGACTATGAGTGGCAATTTACGGTTCTTCAACCTATCAACAGAGCTATCACCACTGCAAATAGTATTGGCGATGCACTCTTTGACCTAGACAATTTCATTGCAATAGTAAGTGTTTCGGGGAGCCAAGCTCTCGACGATATTACAATCGAGGAGTGTGTGCTAGCCCCTTCGGTGGCGACCTATAGCCCAGACCCCTACTCAGTGCGTGACTTCTCTAGAGGAGTTCCTGTAGAGGTTAGCTTCTTTGGGCTTACCCAAACGTGGACTATCTATATGCAACACGCCATTACGAATGTTATCACGGGCGATGTGAATGCGTGGAGTACCTTTGCTTATCTGAGTGGTAGTGTGCTTGCAACTAGCACAGATGACACGGGCTTTGAGTATAAGAAAGTTGGCGATACTGCTTGGAATATCGTTAAAGTTGACCAAGAGAGTGGCAAGATTAATGGCGTTGCTACGGGATTGACTCCGAACAATAGCTATGTTTATAGAGCATTTTTGGGAAGTGAGTATGGCGATGAGAAATCATTTAACACTATGATAGAGCCAGAAGTACCTAACCTAAACTTTGATGATGCAGTCAAAGATGGCGTTGTATGGTATTTCAATTCTTCGGGGACTAATTCATATTGGGCAACTGGTAATGAGGGGGTCTCGATTATGAATAAGTCTAACACCACTTCGGTGAGTGGCGACGAGGCTTACGAGGGTGTGGGTAGTGCCGTTATGATGGAGACATTCAACGGAGTGCCTTTTGCACAAGTTGCGGCTGGCAACCTCTATACTGGAACTTACGAAACCAAGATTGGTACTGCCGATGTTATGGCTACTAGTGCTACTATGGGTAGACCTTACGTTGGGCGACCTACCTCGATGAGTGGTTACTATAAATACTCACCAGGAATTATTACCGAATCGTCCTATTGGTCGAGTGCTGCTACACTATTTGGGTATAACTTTGCAGACTCGGTTGGCAAGGCTGACTGGGCGCAAATCTATATTCGTCTAGAAAAATGGCCTAGTGATGCAACAGTTCGCCCCGATGAGTCGTTAATAGAGGTAGTAGCCTACGGTTCGTTAGAAACTAACCAAGAGGTGGCGCAGTACACTGAATTCGAAATACCGCTTACATACTACGACCTCGAAACTATGCCTAATTCAATTAGCATTGTGGCGACTTCGAGTATTAATGGTGGGTATTTTTGTGGGGCGGCAGGCTCGGTGCTCTACGTCGATAACTTCTCGCTGGGCTTTGAATATATTGAGTAAATTTGTATGAGAGTAGTACTTATAGGATACGGAAAGATGGGCAGGGAGATTCATAGAATCCTCGTGGAACAAGGATGTGAAGTCCCACTTATAATTGATAAAGACAATAGCGAAATGTTGTGTGAGGAAAATCTTCGAGGCATTGATATTGCTATTGAATTCTCTACCCCTGCTACAGCACTTAACAATGTTAGAAAATGCCTTGAAAATGGTGTGGCTGTGATCTCAGGTACTACTGGATGGGATGTGGAGGCTGCAAAGGAGCTTTGCCTAGAGCGTGGTGGAAAGATGCTGTGGGCGTCTAATTTTTCGATTGGGGTGAATATCCTCTTTGCTATTAACAAACAACTCGCACACCTTATGAACCAATTCGGGGGGTATGACGTCACCTTACAGGAGGTGCACCATACCGCTAAGCTAGATGCCCCTAGTGGTACGGCAGTGACTCTAGCAGAGGGCATACTAGATAACCTTGATAGAAAGAGTAGTTGGGTACTGGGGCATACCACTGTAAGTGATGAGCTAGGAGTGGCAGCACTCAGGCGTTCGGTAGTAGCAGGAGAGCATACTGTGGTGTGGGAGAGTGCCGAAGACTATATTGAGCTGAAGCATAGTGCAATGGGCAGAGTGGGTTTTGCTAGTGGAGCAGTTGTGGCGGCTAAGTTCCTGAGTGAACAGAGTGCTGGCATTTACACTATGAATGATATTATGGGGACATCTAAAAACTGACCCCACTAACAATTTTAAATTAAATAAGGTATAACTAGAACAAGGTTTTATATGCTACCAGGGCGATATTTTTATTCTTTTTTCACCTTTTTATGGTCACATAGCCCGCTATGCTCCCATAAGGCGGCAAAAAAATAATTAAAAATCTCATCCCAAAATCATATAAATCAATTTTTAGAAGTCCCCATATACGAATATGAAAAAAATAAAGGATATCTGGGCAAATAGAAAGGTGCGCTTCGCAGTGGTCACTACCTTTTATGTGCTCTGGTTTGTAGTATGGACTATGAACTTATGGTGGTTGCTGGGTGTTGTGGGCATCTATGACTACTATTTTACAAGATATATTGATAAAATTTATCTCAACAAATACCGTGAACTTAAAAAGAAAAACTCCGCATTCCGTGTGTCTATGGAATGGGTCGAGGCTCTATTGTATGGTGTGGTGGTGATTCTGCCATTAAAACTCTATATCTTTGGACTCTATGTGATTCCGTCATCGTCGATGGAGAGCACGCTACTGGTAGGAGACTATATCGTGGTGAATAGACTGGCGTATGGCCCTAAAATGCCCGTGACTCCACTCTCATTCCCCTTTGTGCAACACACCCTGCCTCTGACCGAAGATACTCCCTCGTTTGTGGAGTGGGTCAAGAGTAGCTACAAAAGATTGTGGGGCTATGATACGGTCAAGAATATGGACGTTGTGGTCTTTAACTTTCCTGCTGGGGATACCGTTGCACTAAAGTGGCCTGCCAATACATACTACGACTTGGTCAGAACACCACAGAGCCGTAAAGCAGTCTACAAAGAGTCAAAGGTGGTGTATCGCCCTGTCGATAAACGTGAAAACTATATCAAACGATGTGTAGCTATTGCAGGCGACACTCTGTTGTTTAAAGACCAAACTATCTATATCAACTCTAAAAAAGTGGAAGCTCCAGTGGATGTGCAGTATGACTACTTGGTGCAAGCTGATTTTGGTGCGCCTATAAGAGTGGAAACCCTAACGGCTGAGGGCGTCTCTAAATTGAGATATAAGGGTAGCTCGGTTGTGCCTGCCGAGTATGATATTGACTCAGTGTCGCTCTTCCCTCACTCCCCAAAAAACTTCCCCTTTACAAAAGATACATACGGGCCAATTTGGATTCCAAAGGCAGGCGTAACGGTGGAACTAACCCTTGAAAACCTTCCCCTGTATTCACGTATTATCAAAAACTACGAACTCAATGACCTAGAGGTTCGTGACTCTCAAATCTATATAAATGGAGCGGTGGCTACTAGCTATACCTTCCAGATGGACTATTACTTTATGATGGGTGATAATCGTGATAATTCGGCCGACTCTCGTTTCTGGGGCTTTGTTCCAGAGGATCATATCGAAGGTCGTGCCGCATTCCTATGGTTCTCGAAGGTGCCAGATGGAGAAATTCGTTGGGATAGAATTTTTAAGAGTATAAATTAATACACAAAAGTAAATTATGAAAAATATTAGCGAAGTCTATAACTCAAAGATTGAAAAATTACGTGAGTTTTTTGCAGGTGTAGGTGCTAGCAAAGCTGTGATAGCACTATCAGGTGGGATTGATTCAGCAGTGGTAGTACCACTTGCAGTGGAGGCTCTGGGGCGTGAGAATGTAAAGGTGGTGATGCTACCAACTCGCTTCTCGTCGGAGCACTCTGTTTTAGACTCTAAAGAGGAGGTGAGAAGGCTCGGCATTGAGGGTAATGTGGTGAGTATTGATGGTATTTTTGAGGCTGCACTAGAGGCCGTTAGCCCACTTTTCGATACCACTAAAGGGGGCATTGCAGTAGAGAATATGCAGGCTCGCATCCGCTGTATGGTGACTATGGCACTGGCTAATTCTCTGGGCGCACTGATGTTAAATACCTCGAACCGCTCGGAAATCCTAGTAGGCTATGGCACACTTTATGGAGATACTAGTGGAGCTGTTGGAGTGATTGGCGACCTTTACAAGGATGAGGTTTATGCCCTTGCTCGCTATATTAATGAGGTGCAGGGTGATGTTATCCCCGAAAATATCCTTACAAAAGCCCCTTCGGCTGAACTTAGCCACGGACAAAAGGATAGCGACTCACTCCCTGAATATGACGTGCTCGACCCAATACTCAGAATGCTCTTTGATCAGGGGCTATCAGCTGAACAAACTGCCACTAATGGCGGCTACCCACTAGCTACGGTACAACGAGTGGTAACCCTGAATCTCAACAACTCCTTTAAAACTAAACAACTTCCTCCACTACTATAAAACTTTAACCACTATGAAAAAAATACTTAGCCTTTGCTTACTACTAAGCTCTACACTTGCCTTTGGTCAACACAAAAAAAATGACCAGATTTCGTTGCGAGACCATATTATCGAGTATCAAGCCGCACCTATCGCTATATCGCTGTCATTCCCACAACTGGAGTCAAATGTGGACGAGCTACCCGATAACTTGCTTACATTAATTAGCAATGTGAATCGTAATGCTTGCACGAATATAGCTAAAGCAACCCTTACGGACGAAGATCAAACGGTGGATCTAAATAAACTAGCCAGCAGCCCTGCTATGTTGGAGTTCTATGTGCTATCTACTGCTAACGAAAGCCTCGAAGAACAAGCCAACTATATTCCACAAGAGGCGTGGAGCTATGGGCTATACAGCGAATGGCAGGCCTATGCTAATGACTATATCGTAACAATATCTCAAACTACCTATAGATTTAGCGGTGGAAGTGCGCACGGTATGACCTACTCAACGCTTAATAACTACCTAAAGAAAAGTGGAGAAGAGTTCTCGTTTGGCGATGTTATCGAACAAAAAGATAACTTTATGAAACTGGTAGTAAAATACTTCTGCCGTGAGCGCAAACTGTCAGTGGATGCCCCAATGATTAAAACTGGTCTCTTTATGGAGCTTGCTAATTTGCCGTTCCCTAAGGAAATTGGACTAGGCATTGCTGGGCTAGAGGTTATTTATCAACCCTATGAAATTGCTCCTTATGCAGCAGGGGTAATTCTGGTTACGATTCCATATAGTACTCTCGAAGATATTTTGCCTGAGGAGTTCTTTAATATCTCGTCGGCTAAGGGTGGTAAAACTATTAAGGGGATTTCTAAAAACTGATCCCTAAGTAATAATGACTAAAAAAAAGGATAGATAAAAGAAGGTTTTGCACGCTTTTGGGCGATATTTTGGTTACTTTTTCACCTTTTTATGGTCAAATAGCCCGCTGTTAGACCATAAATGCTGTAAAAAATTAACTCAAAATCTCATCCTAAAATCATACAAATCAGTTTTCAGAAGTCCCCTTAACGTAAAAAACTAGAATATATATGAAAGAACTAAAAATAGTTGCGACTATCGTTGCCAAGCAGGAGTGTAATGAGGCTGTCTATGCTGCATTAAAGAGAGTGGTGGATGGGACTCGCACTGAAAGCGGCAATATTTCGTATGAGCTACATAGAGATATAAGCAATAGCTTTCGGTATGTAATACTAGAGCATTGGAGTTCGCAACAGGCCATTGAGCTTCATAATCAAAGTCCACATTTTCTGGCTTTTGTAAAGGAGATTGAGGGCATAGTCGAGTCATTAGATGTAGTGACGGTTGAGATGATTTATTAAAAATTAACGGTGAGCTAATTGAATAGCTCACCGTTTTTGTTAGGATATGCCATCGGCGCAATAACTCTCCACATCTCGTCGAGTAATGTGGCTAGGATCATCGCTCAGTATCAATAACCGCTCAACAGAGTTGCGTAATTCCCGAATATTGCCACGCCAAGAAAGCCCACCTAAAAACTCCAAAGCATCTGTGTCAATCACGCTAAGAGTCACCTTGCGCTCATCACAAATCAACTGCATAAAATAATTGATAAGACGAGGAATATCCTCCCTACGCTCACTCAACGAGGGTACACGCAACTTTATGACACTGAGCCGATGATACAAATCCTCACGAAAACGACCAAACTTTATCTCCTGCTCAAGGTCCTTATTAGTAGCTGCAATCACACGCACATCAATCTCAATATCACGATCGCTGCCTACCCTGCTCACCCTATTCTCCTGCAAGACTCTAAGCACTTTTGCCTGCGCCGAAAGGCTCATATCACCCACCTCATCCAAAAAGATAGTGCCCGATTGTGCAACCTCAAATTTGCCTGGTCGCTGACGAACAGCACTGGTAAATGAGCCCTTCTCGTGACCAAACAGCTCACTCTCTATAAGTTCACTGGGAATGGCGGCACAATTCACCGCAACGAAGGTATTTGCAGCCCTTGTGCTCAACAGGTGTAGTGCCCGTGCAGCAAGCTCTTTACCCGTACCATTTGCACCCGTAATCAGTACTCGTGCATTAGTTGGCGCAACCTTTTCAATAATTGCATTCAGCTGCCCCATAGCAGCCGATTCCCCAATCATCGTAAGGCTCTTCAGGTTATGAATCTTACGTTTGAGAGCCTTATTTTCCTTAACAATTTCTTCACGTTTGAGCGCATTATTAATGGAAGCCAAGAGTCGATTCATATTAATCGGCTTTTCGAGAATATCGGTAGCACCAAGGTGCATACACTCCACCGCCAGATCAATACTACAACCCGTAGACATAACAATAATAGGCACTTCGGAGTAGTTGGTATGTATATTTTGGAGAAGTTCCTGTCCAGTCATATCGCTGAGCGAGATGTCGCAGATAACTAAACTTACATCCTTATTAGCTTGAATAATTTCAATGGTTTCTAGCCCATTCTTGGAACAGAGTGGTTCGAAGTCATTAAGACCTAGGAATTCAGCTATTGCATTTCTGGTCGCTCTATTGGGGTCAGTTACAATTATCTTTTTCATCGAAAGCATTTTTAGTTTTTATATAAATTTAGTTTAAGCACCCACACCAAGCAAATTTCGTACAACTCAAAGCCGATTTCGCAATACAAAAATGTGTAAAAGAATTTTTAAATACAAGTTTTGATTGTATTTTTTCTAATATTTTAATTTCATATTTATATAAATTACAGATTTTCAAACTATTGGAAAATTACAAAATTTTGTTATATTATGGTCTACAAATAGCGGTGGCATCAAAAGAAAGCGGCGTCTATTCTCGCATCAAAAGAGAGTATCCCCTGTTTTAGGTATAAATAATCAAATTTATAGCTATTTTTTATTAATATCTATTAGGTACTTCGCAAAATTATTTATACATTTGCCTAAATATTTTAATGGAATATCTAAGAAATGGCTATAAAACAAGAAGTACGAGTTGTTGAGCGTAATTCAGATGGTATGCTTAAGTGCGAGGTGGAGTGTAGCGAGGCGTGTGGCAGCTGCTCAGCAAAAAAAATATGTGGCACTCAAAGCTCTAAAAAGACTATCACTCTGTTTGATACTCTTGGCAATATAGAGCAAGGCAATACTCTAGTAGTGGAAATAGCTAGCACAGTGGGACTAAAGGCTGTGTTGTTAGCGTATCTGCTACCAATAGTGCTGCTGATTGCTGCGATTTTTGTACTACAAGAACTCGGCTACAGTGAACTAACGGCTGGACTCTGGGGGTTAGGCTCATTGGTGCTATACTTTATTTTAGTGGCAATTTTTAAGATTGGCAAGGGAATCGCTATTGATATAATTCAAAAGAAATAATAATTATGAATGAAGTTTTTTTGTACACGCTCTTAGTACTAGTTGCACTAGGTGCTCTGGCAGCTGTTATACTCTACATAGTATCGCAGAAGTTTAAGGTCTACGAAGATCCACGTATTGACACCACCGAACCACTCCTACCAGGGGCAAACTGCGGTGGTTGTGGTTTCCCTGGGTGTAGAGGTTTTGCTACGGCTCTGGTTGAGCAGGACGATATTTCGAATCTATTTTGCCCAGTGGGGGGTGCTCCAACTATGAAGGCAGTGGCTGAGCACCTCGGCAAGGCTGCACCTGAACGTGACCCAGAGGTTGCGGTACTAAAGTGCTCGGGTAGTTGTGCTGTGCGCAAAAGCACCTCTAGGTACGACGGTGCAAGCTCTTGTACTGTGGTGGCAGCACTCTATGGCGGCCAGAGCGACTGTGCGTGGGGATGCCTTGGTCTTGGTGACTGTGTGAGCGTTTGTAACTTTGGGGCAATGAGTATTGTGGATGGCATTGTAGTGATTGACGAAAATAAGTGTACTGGCTGTGGAGCTTGTGCAGCAAAGTGCCCTAAAAAAGTTATTGAACTTCGCAAAAAGGGCGTTAAGGGTCGCAGAGTCTACGTTGGATGCTCTAGCAAGGATAAGGGTGCAGTGGCACGTAAGGCTTGCTCGGCAGCCTGTATCGGTTGTGGCAAGTGCGTTAAGACCTGCCCATTTGATGCCATAACGCTCGAAAATAATGTGGCGTATATTGATGTCACTAAGTGTAAACTCTGTAGAAAATGTGTGGCAGAGTGCCCAACGGGTGCAATCAAAGAGGTTAACTTCCCTCCTAAGAAAGAAAAGCCTGCTGCAGTGAAGCCTGCTATAGAAAAACCTGTTGTAACAGAGCCAACTACTACCACTACTAAAACAGAATAACTTGAGAATATTTATAAGCGATGAAAACATTTCCAATCGGTGGGGTACACCCTCACGACTATAAAATATCGGCACAAAAGGCTATTGAAAATGCCCCTATACCTGCTCAGGTATCAATATTTCTCTCTCAACATATCGGCGCACCAGCTTCGGCAATAGTCGCTAAGGGTGACAAAGTGAAAGTGGGTCAGGTGATAGCCGAAGCTGCTGGCTTTATTAGTGCACCTGTGCATAGCTCAGTGAGTGGTACGGTCAAGGCTGTGGAACTTGTCAAAGATGGTGGCGGACTACGCAAAATGGCTGTGGTTATTAAAGTTGAGGGCGATGAGTGGGACGAAAATATTGACCGTAGCGAAGAGCTGAAGAGCGAGTGTACGCTAGAGCCTAAAGAAATTATCGAGAGGGTTAAGGCAGCTGGTATCGTGGGACTTGGTGGCGCAACCTTCCCAACCAATGTTAAACTGTGCCCACCTCCGGGTAAAACCGCTGAATTCTTGGTGGTTAATGGCGTGGAGTGCGAACCATACCTGACTGCTGACCATAGGCTTATGCTCGAAAGGGCTGACGAGTTCTTGGTAGGTTGTAAGATAGTGATGCGTGCCCTTGGGGTAAAGAAATGCTACGTGGGGATAGAGAACAATAAGCCTGATGCTATTGCGCTACTAAGCTCAAAGGCTAGTGACGGCGTGGAGATTATCCCACTAAAAGTGCAGTATCCACAGGGTGGTGAAAAACAACTCATCGCTGCTGTATCGGGCAGAGAAGTGCCAAGCGGCGCACTACCTATCGAGGTTGGCGCAGTGGTGCAGAATGTGGGGACTATTGTGGCTATATACGAGGCTGTACAGAAAAACAAACCGCTCTTTGAACGTATCACAACCGTTACGGGCGACGATGTGCCAGAACCAAAGAACCTCAAAGTAAGGCTCGGAACTCCTATTTCAGAGCTACTAGCGTTGGCTAAGGTAGAGGGTGGTGCTAAGGTTATTAATGGAGGTCCAATGATGGGTCGTGCAATGGCTAACGTCGATGCCCCTACTACTAAGGGTACTTCGGGGGTGTTGGTAATGCCACAAAGAAAGGCACTACGCCCTAAGGAAAATGCCTGTATCGCTTGTGCGAAGTGCGTGAGCGTATGCCCAATGGGGCTCGAACCATACCTGCTTAGCAAAATCGGCAAACTCGGACTCTCTGAAAAGGCACTCAGCGAGCGTGCTCAAGACTGTATCGAGTGTGGATGTTGCTCATTTACCTGCCCAGCAGGCGTACCAATTTTAGACTACGTAAGGCTTGCTAAAGGTATGGCAATGGTTGAATTAAGAAAGAAATAACAAAATTATACTATAAAGATTATGAAAGTAGTATCAGCTTCACCCCACTTGCACTCAGGAGCATCGACACAGCGCATTATGCTCGATGTGATTATAGCAATGCTTCCTGCAATGGGTTTTTCGTTTTGGGCATTTGGGCTTAATGCCGTAATTGTTACACTGACATCAGTAGCGTCGTGCGTGGTGTTGGAGTGGGCAATAACTCGCTTCCTGCTAAAGCAACAATCAACTATCTGTGACCTTTCGGCAGTAGTGACTGGTATGCTGCTGGCATTTAACCTCCCTTCTGGCATCTCTCCACTAATAGTAGTTGTAGGGGCATTGGTGGCAATCGGCGTTGGCAAGATGAGCTTCGGCGGTATAGGGCGCAACCCCTTTAACCCTGCACTTGTCGGTCGCGTGTTCCTACTAATCTCATTCCCAGTGCAGATGACCACCTACACTGGTCTAGATGGCGTAACTGGCGCAACACCCCTAGCAATGCTAAAAGAGGGAGGAGCAGATGCGCTGCCTCAACTCTTCGATATGATGTTCGGTATGACTGGCGGTTCGCTTGGCGAAGTGTCGGGCGTACTGCTACTTCTTGGTGGACTCTACCTAATTATCAGAAAAGTAATTACTTGGCATATCCCAGTCATTGTACTTGGCACTATGCTAGTCTTTAACGAAATACTATGGTTCTCGGGCGTGGAGTCAGCCTCTACCCTATTCCACCTCTTTGCAGGGGGTGCAATACTCGGTGCTGTCTTTATGGCTACTGACTACTCTTCGTCGCCAATGACCAAAAAAGGTGTGATTGTATATGCCATAGGTATTGGTCTTATTACAATGTTTATACGAGAGTGGGGCGCATATCCAGAGGGTATGTCATTCGCAATCCTTATTATGAATGCCACTGTACCACTACTCAATATGTACCTAAAACCAAAACGCTTCGGCAAGAAATAACGCATAATTAAACAAAGATGAAAAGTTCACTGAAAAATATGATACTAGTGCTGGTTGCTATCACTGCGGTGGCAGCAGCTGGCGTGGGTGGGGTCTATAGCCTCACCAAAGAGCCAATCGCAAAGGCTAAAGTTGCTAAAACCAATGCCGCTATTGGTGAGGTAATGCCAGAGTTTAATAATAACCCATCGCAAGACACAACAGCTGTCAATATTAATGGAACTAAGGTGTATGTCTACACCGCTAAGATGGACGACGCTGTGGTTGGCTATGGCGTTGAGTGCTTTAGCAATAATGGCTTCGGGGGGTTAGTTAAACTACTTGTTGGTATTACTCCAGAGGGTGAGATTACTAAAATCTCGGTGCTCGAACACAAAGAAACCCCAGGGCTGGGTGATAAAATCGACCCTGCTAAATCTGACTTTAGAGTGCAGTTCGAGGGTAAAACTCCAGAGAATTTCAAAATTTCTGTCAAAAAAGATGGTGGGGATGTAGATGCCATAACTGCCTCTACAATAACTTCGAGAGCATACTGCGAAGCAGTTAACCAAGCATTCGAAACTTTTAATGGGATTGCTAAATAATACGACGAAGAAGATATGAATCAGTTTAAAAACTTTACCAAAGGTATTCTAAAAGAGAATCCTATATTCGTACTGCTACTGGGTATGTGTCCTACCCTTGGTACTACCACTTCGGCTATCAATGCTCTAGGTATGGGAGTTTCCACTATGTTTGTACTTATTATGAGCAACGTGGTTATTTCGCTCATCAAAAACCTAATTCCTAGCAAGGTGCGTATCGTTGCCTTTATCGTGGTAATTGCTTCGTTTGTAAGTATCGTTCAGCTGCTGATGGAGGCCTATGTTCCAGCACTATACTCTACCCTCGGGGTCTTTATCCCACTTATCGTGGTGAACTGTATAATACTGGGGCGTGCCGAAGCATTCGCTAGCAAAAACAACGTGCTCAGCTCCCTTATTGATGGTGCAGGTATGGGTATCGGCTTTACACTAGCTCTAACTCTGCTTGGCTCGGTTCGTGAAATGCTCGGCTCGGGAGCAATATTCGGTATGAAATTTATCGAGGGTGACGGTATGTTGGTCTTTGTACTCGCTCCTGGTGCATTCATCGCACTTGCCTACCTACTCGTACTATTCAATAAAGCAACTGCAAAATCAAAATAAACTATGGAATACTTTGCAATTATAATCTCCGCTATATTTGTCAATAACATTATATTGGCGCAGTTTCTAGGAATATGCCCATTTCTTGGGGTCTCTTCACGTGTCTCTACATCACTTGGTATGGGGGGCGCAGTAATCTTTGTAACAACCGTTGCTGCTCTTGTGGCATATATCCTGCAACACTTCGTGCTCGTTCCTCTGGGGATTGAGTATATGCAGACCATTGTCTTTATCCTTGTGATAGCTGCACTGGTTCAGATGGTCGAGATGATACTTAAAAAAATCTCTCCACCGCTCTACTCTGCACTCGGAGTCTTTCTACCGCTAATCACCACTAACTGTGCTGTACTAGGGGTTGCGCTACTACTCGTACAAAAAGATATGGGGATGTTCGAGAGCCTGCTCTTTGCATTCTCCACTGCCATTGGCTTTACCCTTGCTATAGTACTATTTGCTGGCATCCGTGAAAAACTAGACCTAGTGGATATTCCTAAAGCAATGTGTGGTGTGCCTATCGCACTTGTAGTGGCAGGTATCTTGGCTATGGCATTTATCGGTTTTTCAGGATTGGTATAGATGGAACTACTACTGCTAGCACTTGTCATATTTTTACTATTTTTAGCACTCATTGGTTGTGTTATACCTGCTATACCAGGCCCTATACTTGGTTATGGTGCTATGTGGATATTCTGGTCGACAGAGTACTCCTCGCTCTCGGTAAACTATATGATAGTACTAGGGGTTGTAACTACTGTAGTCTTCTTTGCAGACTACTTCCTACCACCACTCATAGCAAGTAAATTTGGAGGAACTAAGTATGCTGCGTGGGGTTCGATTATTGGGATGCTCATAGGAATGTTCCTAACCCCTATCGGAATCCTTATTGGGATGTTGCTTGGTGCATTTATTGGCGAGCTGTGTTTTGCAAAGCGTGATGCTGGCGACTCAATTCTAGCCACTATTGGCACATTTCTTGGCTTTGTTGTGGGAACAGGACTAAAGCTTATGCTCTGTTTTTACTTTGTATGGATAGTAATTCGTGAATTTATTGATAGTATATGAAATATTTAATCGTTGGGCTAGGTAATCCTGGCAGTGAGTATGCCAACACTCGTCATAATGTAGGTTTTAAAGTCCTTGACAGTATGGTCGAGGGTAAAGAGAGTGCAGCCTTTAAGACTGAAAGGCTTGGAGATGTGGCGCACCTAAGGGTCAAAAATAAGATGCTTACGCTGCTCAAACCCTCTACCTATATGAACCTTAGTGGACGTGCCGTTGCATACTGGATGCAGAAAGAGAATATCCCAATAGAAAATATATTGGTGGTGGTTGACGATATTGCCTTTGACTTTGGGGTGCTTAGGATGCGCTCTAAAGGCTCAGATGGTGGGCATAATGGGTTGAAGAATATCTGTGAGGTGCTCGGTGGGCAGAACTATGCTAGACTTAGAGTTGGCGTTGGTGGGGAGTTTTCCAGAGGTCAGCAGATTGACTATGTGCTGGGTGAGTGGAACGAAGAGGAGAGAGCTAAGCTTCCCGAAGTGCTTAAGGAATCGGTCACTGGTATCGAAAACTTTGTGCTCCTGGGTACTGAACGAGCAATGAATATTGTAAATACTCGTAAGGGGACTTCTAAAAACTGACCCCACTAAAATTTAACTAATAAAAAATGGATGTAAAAAAATAGGTTTTGATGCATTTGGGCTTTTATTTTGGTTACTTTTTCACCTTTTTATGGTCAAATAGCCCGCTATTAGACCATAAATGCTGCAAAAAATTAACTCAAAATCTCATCCCAAAATCATACAAATCAGTTTTTAGAAGTCCCCGTAAAAAATAATGGGTGTACGTGCAGATAAATATGTGTGGGCAGTGCGCTTGGCTAAGACTCGTGGAGATGCTGCCGAGGCACTGAAGGGTGGCAGAGTGATTGTAAATGGGGGGAGTGTAAAGCCTAGCCGTGAGCTTAATGTTGGTGATGTGATAGGTGTAAAGCGTCCACCTGCTCTTTATAGCTATAAGATTGAGGCTCTTACGGAACGTAGGGTAGGAGCTAAACTCGTCGAGGGATTGATACGTGATATTACGCCTGCCCAGGAGATTGAGAAGGCAGAGATGGCACGTTTTGCTATGGCAGGAGGCAGGGATCGGGGTGCAGGCAGACCAACGAAGCGTGAGCGCAGAGAGATTGAGGATTTTTTCAGTGAGGAGTAATCTCCACTTCACTTTGCTAGCGGTTGTAGTGCGGCATCTCCACTGGAATTTCAAATGAAAACTCAACCAAACCTGCAACCATACCAGACTCATCATAGTGTGGCATTTGGTGTATAATTTTCTTTACTCCATTTTTCAGTATCGTATAGTGATTTTCACGATTTTCGCTTATCAACATCTTTATCATTTCCCACGCTCTCTCGCCGTGGAACTCTCTTAGGTTGCGCCCTATCAAATCCTCGCCATACTTAGCAAAAGTGGTACGAGACTTTTGGTTCATATAGATAATTTTAGCCTCGGTATCGCAGATTGTCACTGCACAGGTCATATTGTCGAAATGTGTCATATTTTTTTCTTACAAATGTACAATAATTCCTGTAAATACGCAATCAAAAATTCCCCTCAAACATTAGATAAGAATCATATAAGTTTGGCACTTTTTAGAATAAGTCGCCAAAAGCAAACTAAGTCAAGAAAGTTTTTTGGTTCTAGCTGAGGCTTACACAATCCTTACAAACTAAATCATCTGG
>JAWXTM010000023.1:0-29950 GCA_044433505.1 Rikenellaceae bacterium | reverse complement strand
AAGATGATCCTGCAGGTGAATACAACCCTGCATATAACTCTACAGCAGTTGTGACTACTAGTATGACATCTGCTTCGGTAGAACTAACTATTCCAGATGGTGTTAGCAAAGTTTATTACTATAATGCTACTGGTGTGACTGCTGATGAAGCTAAGGCTAAATTGCAAGAGAAAGTTGAAAGCGGTAGTGCTTGGGATACTTGGACAAAATCTGATACCTATACTATTAGTGGTCTTACTTACAATACTAGCTATGTTCTAGCTACAATATCTGAGGCAGCTGACGGTTCGTATAGCGAGCTTCAAAGCTACGAGTACACTACCAATGATATAGAATTTACTTCTTCAGCGTCACTTAGCTATACTACAACTTATGGTGCTCACTCTTGGAGTTCAGGCGCAGATGCTTACTCAATAACTCTCGACGTAAAGTTCGAGAATGGTGCAGTAGGATATTATTTCACAGAGTTAGATTCATACTATCAGAAAGATTACGATGGTGACGGTGTTATCTCGGCACAAGATTGTGCGATTAGTATGGTTAATGCAGGTATGACTGGTAGTTACTACTACCACAGCAGTGAAGGTGAATGCACAGGAGAAACTAGATATGTCGATAGCTACTTTGTAATCATCCCAGTTGATGCAAACGGTGCATTTGGTACTCCAATCGCACTTAGCAAATCAACTGATACTAATTTGTAAGGTTCAGTAACGAGGACGTAAGGTCTATAAAATAGGTAATGTGGTGGGAACAGTTGTTTCTCACCGCATTACTTTTTTTTATGGCGTCGGGTCTTAGTTTGTTCTAGCTTTCGGTTGTGCAACCGAAAGATTTTTGTCTTTGATTTTAGGCAAGGCATCCGCCTTGCTCACTGCTCTAGCGGACTGATGCCATCGTTCTTTTGTGAACAAAAGAACCAAAAAACTTTAATCATTTTAGTCTGTAATAATACAAGCTATACCCCACCCTAAAAAATCTCTAACTCCCCAGAATAACTGAAACCATCCAACTCCCGTACGATCCTCCCCCCATCATAAAGAACCCTATCAGTCATAAAACCAATCATCGAAATGCTTATCATTGGCTCGACCCCTCGCAACCGTGCCACAACTCCAACTGCCCACAACCCACAGCACAGCACCCACCTAGAAACCCTAATCCAAGGTGCCCTACGACCACAATGCCGATTAAAAAGCCCAATAAAATCACGATACTCCATATTATGGCTATTCAAAATATAACGCCTACCCACACCCACCGAACTCTCGCTAAGCATCCTTAGAGCACGCACCACATCTCGCACCCCCACAAAACCCATCTGCGCACCAGTATAAAATGGAAGCCCCTTGCTCAACAGCCTATAAACCGCATTAAGCCCTCCGCCACCACCACTCCTGCCTATAATAACCGAGGGATTAACCACCACCACTCTAAGCCCCATCTTGGAATATCGCCACACCACATTTTCGCTCAAAAACTTACTCTTGCCATAAGGCGACATCGAGGCTAGGCAGCTCACTTGAGTGTCTTCGGTGACATACTCCCCCTGCCCAACAGTCCCTAGCGCAGCAATAGAGCTGATGTGCACCATCAACACCTCGTTGTCACACTCCCTGCTGTACCGCAACATAGCCTCCCCAATAGAGCTTACAAGCCCTACGTTATTGCGTATGAGGCGTTCCTCACTGCTATTTGTCAGGTCAACCTCTGCCGCACACTGATAGAGCACCTTTATAGCACACTTCTTTAGCAAGTTAAAGATACTATTACAACTCCCCAGCTCCATAACGTGCACCGTAATTCCGCTATAATCAACCCCTGCACTGTGGCAGACTTTGTGTAGCTTCTCCAGACTCTTTTCGCTACGTACAGCGCAGTGCACGCTATACCCACCAGCCTTAATTAGTTCTATCACTAAGTGAGAGCCAACAAGCCCTGTAGCTCCAGTAATCAGTACATTTTTGTTCATTATCCTAGTAGTTGTATAAAGAGTTTTCTAGCTCTATAGATTTGCGTCTTGACAGTTCCCATAGGGATGGAGAGTTTTTCGCTAATCTCCTCGTAGCTTAAATCCCTAAAGAAGCGCATCTCGATAATGGTTTTATAGGGTTCAGGGAGTGAGTCCAGCGCACGTGCCACACGTTTTTTATCCTCTTTGCCCATAAAGTACTCTTCGGGGTTAGGTGTAGGGGCAATAACTTCGAGGTTTTCGGTATTTTGTTTAGGGCGATTTTCTACTCTACGCTGATGATCCATCAACAGATTTTTGGCAATAGTCTTAATCCACTGGGCGAAGGAGTATTTGGGGTCAAATTTTTCGAGATTGACGTATGCTTTAATAAATGCTTCTTGGAGTATGTCGCCACTGAGTTCACGGTCGCCATCCGAGCGTTTGAGTAGCATAGCGAAGAGCGAGCCACGGTGGCGTTCAAAGAGTGCCTCATAGCAGGCACTCTCCCCCGAAAGGGAGCGTTCCACAAGTTCGCTATCTTCGAGTAATATTACTTCCATAGTTCTTTGTTAACTTTTAGTCTACGAGAGATAGCCAGCAGGCATTCGGTTACGGGGTTCACTAGGTCGTAGAGCATAAAACTGAGCGTTAGTTTTCTTTCTCCCACACGTTTACATATTCTGCGTAGCGAGCGAAGCATCACCCACTCTCTTATCAAGAAGGCTCCCACTCCAACAGCCCAGCCCCACTGCCAACCGCCCCATAGCGTTGCCATCAGCACGCTAAGAGTCACAGAGCAGAAGAACAGCAGCTTCATAAATAGCTCCATAAAGATTCTAAATTTCACTTTCTTTGGGTAGTATTTAAAGGAGTAGGTTTGGTATCTTTGTTCATTCCACCACCATTTGAGTCCCCCTTGTGGGTATTGTTCGCAGCTGCAGTAGGGGTTAAGAATCACGCTAATATCGCCACCCTTCGAGGCGTGTTGCACAAAGAGGTCATCCTCGCCCGTAGAGAGCCTAAGGTGGGTAAAGCCACGAGTAGAGAAGAATAGTCGTTTGGTGTAGCCAAAGTTATTGTAGATGCCACGGTAGCCATTTCCCCCAACAGCAGCACTAAGGAAGCGTATGGAGGTCATCATTCTCGATGAGCGGATATATCCACTCGTGCCCTGAGTAAAGCCACTGTAGCCAACCACGATACGTCCACCGATAAAGCCTCGTGACATAAGTTTCAGCCACTTGTTGCTCTTTGGCGCAACCGAGGGGTCGCTAAAGAGCAGGTTTTCGTAATTTGCTGCTTTTATGCCTAGCATCAACGGTATTTTGCGAGAGTGGGGGAATTTCGGATCTTTTTTGAGTTCAGTGAAGCGTAGGTTGCAGTATCTTTTGGAGAGTATTTCAAGGTTGTTGGTCACCTCAGTGCCACCCCAGTCGTTCACTACTACCACTTCCCAGTCGCCAGCGTACTCTTGTTCAAGGAGTTTTTCTAGGCCATCTTCCACAAACCACTTGGTACTTTCGCTCACAATCACAATTACCGACACACTTGGTTGAGGCTCATCGGGCTTAAGGCGTGCGTGGTGGCGGTGGGTTGCCACTATCGAAAAGCCGAGCCACACAAAAATCGAATAAAATAAGGTAACTATAAGTACCCCAAATATTATCTGTTCATAGAGCGTCAGCCCTAGTATAAAATCAAGCATATATCTGCATCGTTTACAAGTAGTGCAACAGGCTGCTACTTAGAGAGTTAACTAAAATAAAACTTTAAAATACGTCGCTATTAAATCGTAAAGGTAATAAAAAAGACTCAAAAAGTTACTTTTGGGGGGAGTTGCTTCAAAAAAAAGTTGTAATTTTGTGGTTAATTTAACAAGGGGACTTCTAAAAACTGATTTATATGATTTTGGTATGAGATTTTTAATTATTTTTTTGCCGACTTTATGGGAGCATAGCCACGCTATGTGACCATAAAAAGGTGAAAAAAGAATAAAAATATCGCCCAAAGGCATATAAAACCTTACTTTTAGTTGTTCATTATTTAATTTAAAATTTTAAAGGGGGTCAGTTTTTAGAAGTCCCCTTGTATAGTATGAGTTTTACAGTATTACATAGCGACACAAAATCGAAGGCACGAGTGGGGGAACTACAAACTCCGCACGGCACTATCCCAACTCCAATCTTTATGCCAGTGGGAACACTAGGGAGCGTAAAGGGTATCTTTCATAAGGAGCTGGAGCAGGATGTTGATGCTAAGATTATTCTGGGTAACACCTATCATTTGTACTTGCGTCCAGGCCTCGACACGCTGCTTAAGGCAGGAGGGCTGCACGGCTTCTCGTCGTGGAAGCGTCCGTTGCTGACCGATAGCGGTGGGTTTCAGGTCTTTTCGCTAGCTGGAATCCGCAAGATTAAAGAGGAAGGGGTGCGCTTCAGCTCGCATATTGATGGCTCGAAACACCTCTTTACACCAGAGAATGTGATGGATACTCAGCGCATTATTGGTGCAGATATTATGATGGCATTCGATGAGTGCCCCCCTAGCACCGCACCAAAGGACTATGCCCAAAACTCACTGCACCTAACACTCAGGTGGTTGGAGCGTTGTTGGAAGCAGTTCGAAGCAACCCAGTGCCCCTATGGCTATGAGCAGATGCTCTTTCCTATTGTTCAGGGGACTGTCTATGAGGAGCTTAGAACTCAGGCGTGCCGAGAGGTTATGCAGTACGATGCCAAGGGCTATGCCATTGGGGGGTTGGCGGTAGGTGAGCCTGCCGAGGTGATGTACAGAATGGTGGATGTCTGCACCGATATACTACCCACCGATAAACCACGTTATCTAATGGGGGTGGGTACTCCAGTGAACCTGCTCGAAGCCATTGAGCGTGGAGTAGATATGTTTGACTGTGTGATGCCGACTCGCAATGGGCGTAACGCTATGATATTTACCAGCCAGGGGACTATTAATATGCGTAATGCCAAGTGGGCGCAGGACTTTTCGCCATTAGACCCTAATGGTACTTCCTTTGTAGATAGCCTCTACACCAAGGCGTATGTAAGGCACCTGACAGTAGCGCAAGAGATGTTGGCAGCGGAGATTTGCTCGCTACATAACCTGAGCTTCTACCTATGGTTAATGAAACAGGCACGAGAGCATATCCAAGCAGGCGACTTTAGTGAGTGGAAAGAAATAATGGTTGAAAAACTTAGCAGAAGACTATAGTGAATATATTTAAAAAGGGGTGGCACGCTATTAAGCCACGTATCATAGACTACTACATCATAGGGAAGTTTCTTAGGACATACTTCTTCGCTATTACTATGATTATTGTGGTGGTGGTGATATTCGATGCTGCCGAGAAGATTGACGACTTTTTGGAGTCTAGTGCCACTATGGGGCAGATACTAACGGGCTACTACCTGAACTTTATCCCCTACTTTGTTAACCAGTTCAGTGGGCTATTTACCTTTATTGCGGTGATATTCTTTACCTCGAAGATGGCGTATAACACTGAGATTGTGGCGATACTCAGCTCTGGGGTTAGCTTCCGTAGGCTGATGTACCCCTACTTTTTGGCATCACTGCTCATCACGCTCTTTGCCCTTTCGCTCAACCTCTTTGTGATACCTGAGGCAAATACACGACGCATTGCCTTTGATAGAGCATATATGAAGCAGAAGTCGAACTCGCAGACCTACGACCGCTATATCTACCGCCAAGTAGAGCCTAATACCTTTGCCTTTATACGTGATTATAATGCTAAGGATCAGAGGGCAGGATTCTTTGTGCTGGAAACTTATGAGAGTGGCTCGATAGTAAGCTCGCTTCAGGCGCAGGATGCCTACTATAACGAAAAGACTGGTAGTTGGAGTGCCAAGCGATACTCCCATAGAAAGTTCTACGGGGATGTAGACTCGCTCTATAAGAGTACCGCACCGATTGATACCGTTATAAACCTTATCCCCGATGAGCTTGGTAAAGTTGAGGAACTTGTGCAGACAATGACCTCGGCACGCCTCAGCGACTTTATTGTTGCCCAAAAGCAAAAGGGCTCTGATATGGTGGCACTCTTCGAGATTGAGGCAGCTAGCCGCTACTCCTATCCTATTGCTACATTTATCCTGACCCTTATTGGGGTGTCGCTCTCTTCACGCAAGGTGCGAGGGGGAATGGGGCTGCATATTGGAGTGGGTATTGGGCTTTGTTTTTCGTATATTGTACTTATGCGCTTTGCCGCAGAGTTTGCCAAGAGTGGGGTGTTACCCTCTATTGTGGCTGTCTGGGCACCGAATTTCCTATATTTATTAATTGGGCTTTACTTGTATAAGAAGGCTCCTAAGTAATATATGGGGACTTCTAAAAACTGATTTATATGAATTTGGGATGAGATTTTGAGTTAATTTTTTGCCGCCTTTATGGGAGTATAGCGAGCTATATGACCATAAAAAGGTGAAAAAGTAACCAAAATATCGCCCTGGTGGCATATAAAACCTGATTTTAGTCGTCCATTAGTTAATTTAATTTTTAAAAGGGGTCAGTTTTTAGAAGTCCCCATATCACTATGAAATATCGTATTTTTTTAGAACATTGTAAGGCTAACTATAGTGCGGAAGAATACCAACAGATACTCTACGCTATGCGAAGAGCCTCTGGTGCCGAGGGTAAGGCAGTACGCTATGATGGAGCTCCTATGTTCTACCACGCCTTTGGCTCGGCAGATATTGTGGCACGTGAGATGAGACTTGGCGTGAGCGCAGTGATGGCAACGCTGCTGCACGAGGCTGCCCGTACTGGTAAAATCACTGCCCCTGAGATTGAAAATGAGTTCGGAACGGTAGTGCTAAAGATACTCAAAGGAATGAACTCCATCTCAGGTGTGGATGCTAAGACCTCTACGCTTCAGGCCGATAACTTCCGTGAGCTGATTGTTTCATACTCGACTGACCCGAGGGTGCTGCTTATCAAGATTGCTGATAGGTTGGAAGTGATGCGCTCGCTGAGGAGTTTCCCAGAAATGAAACGCAACAAAAAAGCGTGGGAAACTATCCATATCTACGCACCTCTTGCCCATAAACTAGGGCTATATAATATTAAAACAGAGCTGGAAGACCTTGCTCTGAGCTGCCTCGAACCTAAGGATTATCGTCATATCGCCCAAAAACTACAAGATAGTAGCAAGGAGCGTGAAGCCTATATTGCGCTGTTCACCGCCCCGTTGCGTGAAAGACTCGATGCCTACGGATATAAGTACAGTGTGAAAGGACGTACCAAATCGGTCTACTCCATCTGGAAAAAGATGAAAAAACAGAAAGTTCCTTTCGAAGGAGTCTTTGATGTCTTTGCTATTCGCATTATTCTGGATTGCCCCGTAGAGGAGGAAAAGATGCAGTGTTGGACAACATTCTCTGTGGTGACTGACTTCTATACCCCCTCGCCAAGCCGTATGAGGGACTGGATTTCTATACCTAAAAGCAATGGGTATGAGTCGCTGCACTCTACGGTTCTAGACTCGCTCAATAGCGAAGAGGCTCGATGGGTAGAGGTGCAAATCCGTACCTACAGAATGGACGAAACTGCCGAACGTGGGGTGGCTGCTCACTGGCGATACAAAGAACAAGCGCAAGGGGCTGCCTCTACCGAAGAGTGGCTCGAAAGATTGCGCTCCATTGTCGATAATAGTGCTGCGGATATGAGTAGTGGTGATGAATTCGACTTCTCTGTCGGTTCGTCCGAGATCTTTGTATTTACTCCGACGGGCGACCTTAGAAAATTGCCAGAGGGTGCAACAGTACTCGACTATGCCTTTGATATTCACTCGAATCTGGGGGCTACCTGCCTTGGTGCTACTGTTAACGGCAGGGCAGTCTCTATTAAAGAGAAACTAAAGAGCGGTGATATTGTTTCCATAAAGAGTGCTAAGATGCCTCGTGCTAAGGTGGCGTGGCTGAACTATGTGGTCACCAACAAGGCGAAAAACAAAATTCGCCAAATCTTGCGTGAGGAACTATCCAGCAGCGCAAACCTCGGTAAAGAGGAGTTGGAACGTAAGATTAAAAACTGGAGAATCAATATCACACTGGAAGAGGCGGTTACTGTACTCTGCAAAAAACATAAGGTTAAAACTGGGCTAGAGGTCTACGATATGATTGCAGAGGGTAGGATTCCTCTTGCTGAGGTCAAGGAGCTGCTCGTGCAGTTTGTAACCGAGGGTATTCCTACCCAAGACCCTAAGGCTCGTAAGGCTACTACTGCCACTACGCACAAAAAAGAGTCCAAGGATACACTCTTTATTGATAAGGGGGCAAGTGGTATTGACTATCGTATGGCAAATTGCTGTACACCGATTATGGGTGATGATATATTTGGCTTTGTGACCATTAACTCTGGCATCACAATACACCGCACAGACTGCCCAAATGCCCGTAGGCTTAAGGAGCAATACCCCTACCGTGTGGTTGAGGCAAAGTGGAGAGAGGATAAAACAGGGGGTGCATTCTTGGTTAGAATCCGTGTGGAGGGAAGCGATTCGCAGGGGCTATCGGCCGACATCTCCGATGCTCTGACTCGTAAACTCTCGCTCAATGTTCGAAACATTTCGCTCAGCAGCTTTGGTGGTGCTTTCCGTGGGGAAATCGCTGTAGAGGTTACTGGAACTCAGGCAGTGGAGATGATTATCTACCACCTACGCAAAATAAAAGCTATTGAAAAAGTAAGCAGAATAAAATAATTAAAAGGGAAGACTCTTACAAATTCCCATAAAAACTCAATAATAAAAATGGCGCAAGCAACTGTAAACGACAAAAAAATTATCTTCTCGATGGTGGGCGTATCTAAGATACTTCCACACAATAACAAGAAGATTCTAAATGACATCTACCTCTCTTTCTACTACGGCGCAAAGATTGGTATTATCGGTCTTAATGGCTCTGGTAAATCAACCCTTATGAAGATTATTGCGGGGCTTGATTCTTCGCACACTGGCGAGGTGGTCTTCTCACCTGGCTATACTGTGGGATACCTCGAACAAGAACCTCAACTCGATGAGAGCAAGACTGTTCGCCAAATCGTGGAAGAGGGTTGTGCCGAAGTTGTTGCACTACTCAAAGAGTACGAGGAGGTGAACCTAAAGTTTATGGAGGAGATGAGCGATGATGAAATGACCGCTCTTATCGAACGCCAAGGTGAACTCACCGAAAAGATTGATCACGCTGGTGGCTGGGAAATCGACCAAAAGCTCTCTCGTGCAATGGATGCGCTGCGCTGTCCCCCAGAGGAGCAGCTAATTGGTGTGCTTTCGGGTGGGGAGCGTCGCCGTGTGGCACTATGCCGCCTGCTGCTTAAAGAACCAGATATTCTGCTGCTCGATGAGCCTACTAACCACCTCGATGCCGAAAGTATCGACTGGCTAGAGATGCACCTACAACAATACAAGGGTACTGTGATTGCTGTTACCCACGACCGCTACTTCTTGGATAATGTGGCAGGGTGGATTCTGGAACTCGACCGTGGGGAAGGTATCCCGTGGGAAGGTAATTACAGCAGCTGGCTGGAGCAAAAAAGTAACCGCCTCGAACAAGAAGAAAAACAAGAGAGCAAACGTCGTAAAACCCTGCAACGTGAACTAGAGTGGGTTAGAATGTCGCCTAAGGCTCGCCAAGCTAAGAGTAAGGCTCGCCTTTCGGCTTATGATAAGATGCTTAACGAGGATTCTCGCACAAAAGAAGAGAAACTCGAAATGTATATCCCTAATGGACCACGCCTTGGTGATCTTGTTATTGAGGTGCGTGGGGTGAGTAAGTCTTATGGGGAGAGAGAATTGTATCAAGGGTTAGAGTTTAGACTTCCACCTGCTGGTATAGTTGGGGTTATTGGTGCAAATGGCACTGGTAAAACTACCCTGTTTAGAATGATTATGGGGTTGGAAGAACCTACCTCAGGTGACTTTAATGTGGGGGAAACTGTGAAAATCTCGTATGTTGACCAACAGCACCGCTCTATCGAGGCTGATAAGACTGTTTATGAGGTGGTGTCGGGTGGTGCAGACCTAATTGAGCTTGGTGGTAAGCAAATAAATGCTCGTGGATATTGTTCACGCTTTAATTTTACGGGGGCTGATCAGGAGAAGAAATGTGGGATACTTTCGGGTGGTGAGCGAAATCGTCTGCACCTTGCCTTGGCTCTTAAAGAGGGTGGTAATGTGTTGTTGCTGGATGAGCCAACTAATGATATTGATGTTAATACGCTGCGTGCTCTTGAGGAGGGTTTGGATGGTTTTGCGGGGTGTGCGGTGGTTATTAGTCACGATAGGTGGTTTTTGGATAGGATTGCGACTCATATTTTGGCATTTGAGGGTGATGGCAAGGTTGTTTTCTTTGAGGGTGGATATTCGGACTATGAGGCGCATAAGATTGCGAAGAGTGGTGGTGATGAGCCAGCTAAGGCGAAGTATCGCAAGTTAATTAACAATTAGGGTTTGGTGACTTTTTTATGACCAAAGTTTGTTATAGCTTATAGTATTACAAACTTTAGGGGACTTGTAAAGCGATATTCTTATGCAGATATACTATTATAATGACCTAGTAGCGGAGCCATCTAGCCTACTGACACTGCCCGAGGAGCTAGCACGCCACCTCTCTGTGGTACTTAGACATAACGCTGGCGACTCAGTTATGTTGTGCGACGGGGCAGGAGGCCTCTTTGAGTGCGAGATTACCCGTGCCACCAAGCGTAGCGTTGAGGTAAGGGTGCTTAGTGTGGATCGGAACTTTGGGGTCAAAAGCAACAAGACTGTGGCAGTAGCCCCAACCAAAAATATGCAGAGGTTGGAGTGGGCTGTCGAAAAGATTGTAGAGATTGGTGTAGGGCGCATAGTGCCTATTATTTCGGAGCACTCTGAGCGCAGAAACCTTAAGATAGATAGGCTGGAGCGCATTGCCAAGAGTGCGGCGCAACAGTCCTTGAAGGGCTACCTGACCGAAATTGCCGAGCCTATGAGCTTTAGTGATTTTGTGGAGCAGAACAGGGGCGGCTATATTGCTCACTGCAACGAGGGGGAGAAGTGTCAGATTGAGCCACACGATGATATGAATAATCTATTGATTGGCCCTGAGGGGGATTTTTCGGTAGAGGAGGTGAACTTTGCCATTGAGAATGGCTATAGGGCTGTCACGCTGGGTGATAGCCGCCTAAGAACAGAAACTGCTGCGGTTGTAGCAACATATTTATTAAGGGGACTTATAAAAATTGACCCCGACTAAAATACAAATAATATAAACGGATGTAAAGAAAATGGTTTTATATGCCTTTAGGCGATATTTTGGTTCATTTTTCACCTTTTTATGGTCATATAGCCCGCTATACTCCGATAAAGGCGGTAAAAACTGAATTCAAAATCTCATCCTAAACTCATATAAATCAATTTTTATAAGTCCCCTTAGCTTTATGAACACATACCTATTAGCTATATGAACACATACCTATTAGCACTTGCAGTAGTACCATTTTTGGTATCTGGCAGAGTTACACGAACTCTCTCCACAGTAATAGTGGTTGCCCTGAGTCTACTCTATGGCACAGTGGCATTTTGCTCGATTACGGCTATTGATCTGAGCGGAACGCTACTTGCAGGATTGGCTCTCTCACCCTTTGGAGCACTCTTTTCGATGCTCTTTTGCGTGAGCATTACCCCAACACTCCTTGTCGGTGGAACTCATACTAATAGCCCTTCGCTAAGCCATAAGGTCTACTATAGCGGTTCGTTGCTGCTACTGATTGCTCTGCACGGCCTGTTACAGAGCACTCTACAAAGCTCCATCTGGGATTTTATCTTCTACTGGGAGGTAGTGGCACTCAGTTCCTTTATGGTGATGGTCTACGAGTACAGCAAGCGCAGCTTCTTCCACACCGCTGTTCAATACTTTATAATTATGCACATCTCGCTCTTCTTTTTGGTAGCGGGATTCTTACAAGTGCCTAGCACACCTGGGGTCTCTATCTTTGGGGTAGGGGCAATGAGCCTTGGCACGTGGTTACTCTTTGTGGTGGGATTCTCGATTAAATCGGCACTCTTCCCATTCTCCAACTGGCTGCCACGCACCTATATCGCTTCGATGAACTCTGGAGCACCCCTTATGGCGTGTAGCTCAACCAATATCGGGGTCTTTGGACTCTTTATGGCTACTAAGAATGTAGCGGATGTTGAGTCTGCTGCAATGATACTCCTTGTGGCAGGGGCAATTTCAGTGCTACTGGGGGCATTCCTGATTGTAAAGACTGGAAGCCTCGGATCGCTACTCTCCTACTCCTCGATAGAGTCCATTGGGATGGTGATAGTTGGTTTTGCACTATTTTTTTACGCCAAGTCGCTGGGGTACAATGTAATAGCGGTAATGGTGGCACTCTCTGCAATGTTGAAGCTCTTTTCGCACGGTGTGGCAAAGTCACTACTTCTCAATATTGGGGGGACGGTCAGCAGTATTGCCAAGAGTGATAGCATCTCGAAACTAAGATACGTTAGCCAAAATCAACCAACCCTACGTGCAGGCTTCTCTATTGGGGCACTCTCGATGAGCTCTGTACCGCTATTTGGTAGCTTTGTATCGGAGTTCTTGATGTTCTTTGCACTCTTTAAGGGTGTTGGGGCAGAGGGACTATCTATTATTTCATTGATAGGGATTATAGTACTTTCGCTAAGCTCTAGCTCAGTGATTTTCGGTATGACCAAGGCATTTGGGGTAGGCTTCTTAGGCGGCGGAGTGCTAAAGGAACTACCCAACAAGATACTTCGATATAACACTACCATTGGCTACGTTATCTTTATATTGGTATTAACTATTGGCATCTGGGCACTTGCATACCTGCTGATAGCCTACGCCTCGGCATTCTTCACCCTCAACGCAGAGGGGATAAGCAGCCTCTATATGATACTACTAAAAGTAGGCTCAGTGTGCCTACTAGTGGTGATAATTGCCACTGGGCTATGGTACTTGCGCCGCTGCCTTACCAAAAATAGTAAAAGGGTGCTTGACACTACCTGGAGCTGTGGCTATAACGGTGACTCACAGAGAAGCACACTGCCAACTTCGGAATCCTTTAGTGGTGAGGCTAATGAACTCTTTAGGCTTCCGTGGCACGTGAACTTTGCTCGCAAGGAGAGAATGGCACATAAAGTCTCTACCACCAGAATACTTAGACTCTGGACAACTCGCCTAGCACTCTTCCAAACTGGTAAGGTTAGCCACTATGTGATGCACATACTGCTCTTCCTTACTGCTGTATTAATTCTAACAATATTCGATGTACTATGATAGCACTTTTAATTATACTAATTGCGCTTGTGCTCACCCAAGGGCTTATAAATAAGACTCGGGCAATACTCTCTAGGCGCAGGGGATGTCAGTTCTTTCAGGCATTCTATGACCTGAGAGTCTTGATGCGCAAAGCACCGATATACAGCCACAACGCTACCTTCGTTACCCGCACTGCTCCGCTACTGAGCCTTGCTTCGGTGCTCTCGGCAATGGTGCTACTTCCTCTGGGTGGAAGCTACTCCTCGCTGATTAGTTTTAGTGGGGATATAATAGTCTTTTGTCTGCTGCTAGGTTTTTCGAGATTAGTGGTGGTGTTGGCTGCACTAGATAGCGGTGGGAGCTTTAATGGACTTGGGGCAGCACGCTCCAGCTTCTTTTCGCTAATACTCGAACCCTCGCTCTTTTTACTGCTAGCGACGCTCTGCCTAATAACTGGTTATGACTCCTTTAGCGAAATATTTGCAAGTTTTGAGAATGCATCCCTACTGCTGATGATACTCTCGGTGGTGGTATGCTACGGTATCTTTAACTACGCACTAGTGGAGTGCGGTAAGCTACCCTACGATGACTCAAAGACCCACCTGGAACTCACTATGACCCAAGAGGCAATGATGCTCGACCTTGCTGGGGTAGACCTCGGTTTTGTAAAGCTCGCCGAAATGCTCAAACTAGCAATCTTCTCGCTACTGGTCATAAATGCAGGTGTGCCAGCCTCGGTTGTTGGGGCAGATCTGCTCTTTATAGCCATTGGCGCAGTGGTGGTAATCGGCATTGCTATTGGCTTTGTGGAGTTCTTTATGGCTCGCACCAGAATGAACAAAAATGCAACATATATCACTACCATATCGGCAATCGGAATACTTGCCCTTATCGTAGCATTACTCTTTAAAAGCGAACTTACGTTATGATATTTTTTCTAATAATACTCTATGCTCTCACGCTGCTCTATGCAGCAATGGCAGAGCGTTTTCGCCACTATGGCGTTATAGTTGGTGCTCAGGGGTGGTTGCTGCTGGGTATTGCCCTGTGTCAGCTCCACGATAGCGGACTCTTCGAGAGGGTCTTTATCATCACCGAAACAGTGATATTCAAGGGGCTGGTCATTCCATTTCTGCTCTTTAGGCTTATACGACGGGCGCAGATTAATAGAATCTCATACAGAGCAATGCCACCGTTCTTCTCCATTCTGCTCTCTATCACAGCCCTTGGGGTTAGCCTCTGGGCAGCGAGCTATGTGGCTGAAGATAGCGTGGGGGCACTCTTCTTTGGGGTGGCACTCTACGGTATGCTGATGGGTATGATACTTATTATGAGTAGGGTAAGAATTTTCTCGCATCTAGTGGGTTTTCTGATAATAGAGAACTCAGTGATGCTCTTTTCTTTGGCAGTGGGTACGCATATGCCGATGCTAATTAATATTGGGATTCTACTAGATATTCTAATGGGCGTGTTGATGCTTTCTATCTTTATGGGTAAAATATCGAGCAGCCTACACTCACTTGACAGCAACGAACTCTCTCACCTAAAGGACTAATTCTCAATGGATACACTATTTTACTATATAATCTTGGTTCTGGTGACCCTCTCTACCCAAATGCTATCTAAGAATAGGCGTTTGGTGGGAGCACTCTCGGTAATCTTCTTTGCACTTCAGGGCGCAGGGATTGCCTACATTGCGCTACAAGAGTATGGCACAACTCACCTAAAGTACTTCACCTTTGATGCTCTGGGGCTGACCTATGGTGCACTGATGTCACTGATGGGAGTGCTGGTTTCGTGGCGAAGTATCGCCTACCTAAATAGCGAAACTATTAGGCAGTGGCGCATCTACTTCCTTTCGCTGATTCTGCTATCCGCCTCACTGATGGGGGTATATATGGCAAATGATATGGCAGTGGGGTGGATCTTCTTGGAGGCAACGACACTCTGTACAGCAGGGTTAATATACCATAACCGTACCCAAAAAGCACTCGAAGCTACTTGGAAATACCTCTTTGTTAGTTCGGTTGGTATAGCGGTGGCATACCTTGGGGTGCTGCTCTTTGCAACAGTTGGGGCGGAAGAACTCTCCTTTGAAGCACTGCGTCAGGCTATAAGCAACACTCAGACAAACCCACTCTTTATGAAGTTGGCGTTTTTGTTGGTTTTGGTTGGATACTCTACTAAACTGGAGATATTCCCACTCTTTACAGCACCAGTGGATGCTAACCACGCTGCTCCTGCACCAGCCTCTGCATTCTTCTCCTCAGCACTCGTTGGAGGGGGATTTGTGTCGATATATCGGGTCTATGGGGTGATGATGGCATCATCTCAGGCAGAGTGGACAGCACGAGTGCTACTGCTTACAGCAGTGCTTTCGCTAATAGTGGCAGCAGTCTATATGGGACGTACCAACAACTACAAACGCCTACTTACCTTCTCTACCGTAGAGAATGGCGCACTCTCAGTCTTAGGTCTGGGGCTTGGGGGATTGTTCGGTAGCGTAGGGATCTTTGCAGCATTGCTCCACTCCATTGGTCATACACTAATCAAAGGGGTGCTCTTTCTGCAAGTCAGCGTGGCTGGCAAACTCTACAATACATACAAAGTAGGACGCATTGGGAACTACGCCAGAGTCGATACAATGGGTTCGCTAGTGATAGTGCTTGCCCTGTTTAGTATTATTGCAGTGCCGCCCTCACTACTCTTTAAAAGCGAGTTCTTACTACTGGGTGAGCTGCTCAGTTCAAGGGTATGGTGGCTGATTATCCCTATTGCCATAGCACTGCTGACCTGCCTATCGTGGGCACTGCTTAGATTCCTATCGGTGGTCTTTGCGCACACTAGCTCTCAGGCAACGCTACCCCCAAAACAATCATTTAGCTGCTTTTCATTGGTATTGGCACTGATTCTAGGCGTGCTCTTCTATGCAGGAGTCATCGAAGTAGAACCGCTCAGAGAGTTGATAGAACAAATAATAGTCGAAAATAATGGATAAAGAGAGAAATATTATACGAGTTGGGCCCGTCCACGCTGGGATTATAGAGCCTGGTGTCTTTGAGTTTGAGTGCACTGGCGAGAGGGTTGTTGAGTGCTCTGTTCAGCTGGGCTATCAACACCGTGGCATTGAAGCACTTATTGTTAAGGCGGCACAGAGTCCGCTAACGATGATGTGCCTGAGCGAACAGATTGCTGGCGACTCGACCATTGCTCACGCTACTGCTATGGCGCAAATTCTAGAGAGTGGCGTGGGGTGTAACAATCTTATCAAGAACGAAAGAATAGTGGGGCAAGAGCTAGAGCGTATGGCAATGGATATTGCTGACCTTGCTGCCCTGAGTGGCGATATTGCATACGAAAGCACCAAGGCAGTCTGTGAGGCGCAACGTACTCTGGTGATAAATTGCTTGCAGAGGCTCTGCGGCAATCGCTTCGGCAGGACGCTGATTCGCCCTGCTGGCTCGCACTACCGTATAGATGATACAAAGTGTGACGATATATTGGAAACTACCGAAGGTGTGGCAAAACAACTCACACGTGTGGGTAATACCTTAATGAACTCTCCGCAGGTGCTCGGCAGGCTCGAAGAACTGTGTATAGTAAAGGAGGGCTATGGACGCTTCTCAGGTGATCTAAAGAGCAGGGTCACTGCCCGCCTACGTGAAATTCAAGAGGCTCAACAACTCATTGCCATTACTATCAAAGAGCTGCAACGTAACCGCTATGACGACCACTCTGCACCAAACTATTCGATAGTCCTACCCCCAAATAGCGAACTTAGTGCCACTGCCAATGGTTACCGTGGGGAGGTGCGCCACAGTTGCAAGACCTCTAGCGAAGGGCTTATCACCGAGTACCATATTACCGACCCCTCGGCAGAGCTGTGGGCAGTGTTAATGGAGTCGATGAAGGATGGTGCGCTATCGGACTTCCCTATAAATAACAAGAGTTTTAACCTATCGTACTGCGCTGTAGACAAATAAAATAATGAAAAACGCTATTATCATACTCCTTTCGGCACTACTGCTGACCCTTATTATGCCATCCACTGGCCTGGTGAATATCGAAGCCTCAATCTCCCAAGAATGGAAAGAAGAGAGCGTAATAGCCCCCTTTGATGTCCCTATCCTCAAGTCGCAAGAACTCTTTAATAAAGAGAGCGAAGAACTGAGAAACTACCAAAAACCTGTCTTTAATAGCCTAAGTAATATTCAAAATGAAAAGGTTAGCCAGATGCGTGAGGTCTTTTTTAAGATAGATGGCGTAGACTCGCTTACCGTAGAGAGCCTAAGCGGCACTCTATCAGAGCTATACAGCGTGGGGATTGTTTCCAACAACAATGCAGCAAACTACAAAGGGCGTGCAATCTATCTGAGCAAAGCTGGCTCCGACACCCTCTCTACCCACTTTATGGGGGGGTACTATAGCGTCGAGAATGCTACCAGCATACTGCTCAATACGGCAAAGGTGCTCAGAGATGCCATCCAACCATACGTAGTGCCAAACATCACCTACAATGAACGCCTCTCACAGGAAATTCAGCACAATGCCCTCGAAAATATCTCAGCAACGCTGGGGATTATCCACGCTGGCGAAAATATCGTTAGCAAAGGGCAAATAGTAGACGAAAATACGCTGCGTGCCATCAACTCATACAATGTCGAGGCTGATGCACGACTAAAGTATAGCTCAACGAAATATCTGCTATTCTTTGCTCGCTTCTTAGTGATATTTGGAGTGCTCATTATCAACTACCTCTTCTTTACACGCTTCTCGGCTAACTACTTTGGGGTCGATAATAAGTCAATGCTCTTTATTCTGTTGCTCTATATGCTAGCCGCTGGGATGGTCGCACTTGTCTCTCGCCTCGATAATGTGGGCATATATATCGTTCCACTCCCCTTTGTGGCACTCTACCTACTCACGCTCTTTAATATGAGAGTGGCAATTATGGGGAATATGTCGATTGCACTGGTGTGCTCGCTCTATGTAGGCTCACCATTTGAGTATATGATTATTAATATGCTCAGTGGGCTGGTCTGTATCTTTATTATGCGCCAGTTCTATCAGCGAAGTATGCTTATGCGTGCCCTCGGAGCTATTATTGTTACACAAATAGTGCTGTGCTGTAGCTTCACCCTACTCAGAGAGGGGGGGATGAGTAGTTCCTCATACCTGTCGCTACTATGGATAGTGCTTGGTGGGGTAATTTTCTTGGGACTATACCAGCTGCTCTACCTCGTAGAAAACCTCTTTGGACTGGTCAGCGACGTGACTCTATTGGAGCTATGTGATACTAATAGTGCTATGCTACTTGAACTCGCTCAAAATGCACCAGGGACGTTCCAACACTCCGTGCAGGTGGCAAACTTGGCAGAGAGTGCCGCCAAAGAGATTGGTGCAAACCCACTCTTGGCTCGTACTGGTGCGTTCTATCACGATATTGGCAAGACCCTAAATCCATTCTACTTCGTTGAGAATCTTAGCGGTACGTTTAATCCACACAATGATGTGAATGCTCCCCAAAGTGCACAGATTATCCGCAACCACGTCACCGACGGTATGGCAATAGCCAAAAAGAATGGACTTCCAAAAATTGTACAAGACTTTATAGAGCAGCACCACGGCGATTCGCTAATTTTCTACTTCTACGACAAGGCACGTAAGGCGGCAGCCGAGGGTGAGGAGGTTTTGGAGGCAGATTATCGTTATGGGGGCCCACGTCCTGTCTCTAAGGAAGTTTCAATATGTATGATGGCCGATGCAGTGGAGGCAGCCTCACGCTCACTACCATCCTACGAGAAAGAACCGCTCGAAGCATTAGTCGACAAGATTATAGACACTCAGATACGTGAGCGTCAATTTGAGTACTCTGAGCTAACCTTTGCCGAGATTAGTAGAGTCAAGGATGTCTTCAAGGCGAAGCTCAACAATATCTATCACGGACGTATAGCCTACCCTTCACGGGGGTAACCTTAAGGGTACATCAAAAAACTGACCCAATAAAAAAGTGAAGCGAGGAAAATCTCCCCACTTCACTCCATAAAATATATCTAACTGTAAAGACTACTTCTTCGCAGCAGCAGCGGCAGCGGCAGCAGCTCCACGAGCAGCCCTTGTCATACGTACCGCACAAATCGCAGTAGTCGCTGGTGTAAGCATAGTTAGGTTCTCTACCGAAAGATCACCAACAAAAATACTCTTACCAAGAGCAAGTTCAGTAACATCAATATCAATCGAGTCTGGAAGGTGCTCCTCTAGACCAGATACTCTAATTTTGCGCTTTGAAAGCTGAAGCTTACCACCAAGCTTAACACCCTCTGCATTACCATAAAGCTTTACAGGAAGGTCAATAGTAATAGGTTTGCCAGCAATTACACGATAAAAGTCAATGTGAATAGGCTCGTCAGTTACTGGGTGGTACTGAACCTCACGCATTACAACTGTCTCTTTAGCACCTTCGATGTCGAAGTTAACAATGTAAGAGTTAGGAGTGTAGATAAGTTGGCGCAAGTCAGCCTTGTCAACTGAGAAGTGAACAGTGTCACCACCACCATAAACTACGCAAGGTACACCCTCGCCGTAACGAACTGCCTTAGAGGCTTTTTTGCCAAAATCTTCACGTTTTTTGGCTGCGATTTCAAGATTTTTCATCTCTTTGTAAAAATTATTTAATTAAAAAAATTTAAGAGTGTTACTCAGTGCAAGCTCATTCTTATCTATTGGGTCAGCTTTAAGAAGCCCCCCCTATTACATCAAAAATAGCCACCCCCCATCACACTCCGAGCTGTGCTAGCGAGCCTTAACGCTTAAAAAAAAGACCCCCACAGCGAGCACAAAGATAGAGTTTTTTTATTAAAAAAAGAAAAAAATGAGTAAATTTGTGCTTTAAAATGAAAATAGTATGGCAGATAAAGTACAACTAACCCCTCTTATGAAACAATTCTATGGCATTAAGGCTGAGTATCCTGATGCACTATTGCTCTTTCGTGCAGGGGATTTTTATGAAACCTTTGGCGACGATGCCATTAAGGCTAGCTCGATTCTTGGCATTACCCTCACCAAACGTGCCAATGGTTCGGCAAGTAGCGTACCGCTGGCAGGCTTCCCTTATCACGCCATTGACAACTACCTCGATAAACTTGTGCTGGCTGGCGAAAGAGTCGCCATCTGCGAACAACTCGAAGACCCTAAACTCGCCAAAGGTATTGTTAAACGTGGGGTCACTGAACTAGTCACTCCTGGGGTGACCTACAATGACACTATCCTGCGCCACACCGAAAATACCTTCCTCTGTTCAATTTACACCGACCATATCGGTAATATCGGGGTTGCATTCTTAGATATTTCCACGGGGGAGTTCTATGTTAGCGAGGGCAAAAAGGACTTCGTTGCCAAGCTACTGGGGAGCTTTTCGCCAAAGGAGGTGCTCTATGCACGCTCGCAAGTTGCTACCTACGAGGCACTCACCGCAGGGCTTACCACTAGCGGATACCGCCTTGACGAATGGGCGTGGAACGAACCCACTAACTATGAAAAACTGACTCGACAGTTCTCCACCAAATCGCTCAAAGGGTATGGCGTAGAGTCAATGCGTCTGGGGATTATTGCCGCTGGTGCGATACTACACTACCTGCAATACACCAAACACGATTCACTAAGCCATATTAACTCTATTGCTAGGCTGGATGAGAATAACTATGTCCTAATTGATAAATACACCCTAAAAAACCTTGAGCTTTTTGCGCCAATTTCGGTAGAGGGAACTTCTCTGGTTGATATTATTGACAATGCCACCTCGCCTATGGGGCACCGTATGCTAAGGCGTTGGATTGCGCTGCCGCTACGTGATAAGAAGAAGATTGAGAGTCGCTACGATATGGTAGAGTACCTGCGCACGGCAGGCGAAGTACGCTGCGAACTGCTCGATAACCTCACTAAAGTTGGGGACACGGAACGTATTATTGGTAAGATTGCTGCTGGCAGGGCACTCCCTCGTGACCTTGTGCAGCTAAGCTCGTCGCTTGGGTCGATGGCAAATATCAAAAAACTCTGCCTCAATGACCAATGCCAAGCTCTTCAAACAACCGCCTTGAGAATAGAGGAACTACAAGACGTCAGGGCTAAAATTGCCACTACTCTGAGCACAGAACCTGCTATTTCTATTGGTAAGGGAATGGTGGTAGCTATGGGTGTGGATAGTGAGCTGGATGAACTGCGCAATATCTCCTCGCAGGGCAAAGCATACCTCGATGGTATTGTGGCTCGTGAGATTGAACGCACGGGCATAACCTCCCTAAAGATAAGCTTTAATAATGTCTTTGGGTACTACATTGAAGTAAGAAATACCCATAAAGATAAAGTGCCACAGGAGTGGATTCGCAAACAAACGCTCGTTAGTGCCGAACGCTATATTACCGAAGAGCTTAAAGAGTATGAACAAAAAATTCTTGGGGCAGAGGGGCGTATCGTGCAGATTGAAAGCAGAATATATAGCGAACTAATGGCGTGGTTACAGCCGTGGGTAGTAGCCCTGAAGAGCAGTACTGTGGCAGTTGCCGAGATTGATGTGCTGCTGAGCTTTGCTATCACCTCGCTTGCTAATAACTACTGCCGACCAAAGCTAAATAATAGTGGAGTAATATCCATAAAAGGGTTGCGCCACCCAGTAATTGAACGTAGGCTGCCTGCCAGTGAGGGGTATATTGCAAGCGATGTGGCTATGAACCCCGACGATACCCAGATTATACTGCTATCGGGCCCCAATATGTCGGGTAAGTCGGCACTGCTGCGCTCCGTAGCGATTGCAACGCTTATGGCGCAGTGCGGTAGCTTTGTGGCTGCTAGCGATGCCCAGCTAATGATGAGCGATAGAATCTTTACTCGTGTGGGGGCAAGCGATAATATCTCTAGCGGCGAGTCTACCTTTATGGTCGAAATGCTCGAAACTGCTAATATCCTCAATAATCTGAGCGATAATTCATTGGTAATTCTCGATGAGATTGGTCGGGGTACAAGCACCTATGATGGCATTTCAATAGCCTGGGCAATAGTGGAGCATATTCATAGTGTGAGTAAGGCGAAGGTGCTTTTTGCTACGCACTATCACGAGTTGGGTGAGATGTACAAGAGCTTCCCACGTATCAGGAATTTCCATATTGCGGTGCGTGAGATTGAGGGTAAGATAATATTCCTTAGGAAACTTGTGGAGGGAGCTGTGGAGCATTCTTTTGGGGTGCACGTTGCTGCAATGGCTGGTATGCCACCCTCGGTGGTGAGTCGTGCAAAGAGCATATTGGGTGAGTTAGAAGAGCAGCGTACTAAGGGTGTTGGGGATGTTGGGAGTGTTGGGGGTATTGAGGGGGCTAAGGGCAGTCGAACAAGGAGTATAAGGAAGCTTGAGAAGGTAGCTCAGCAGCCTGCTGTTCAGCTTAGTATTTTTAATATGGATGATCCATCATTAAAGGCGGTGAGTGATCAGATAAAGGACATTGACATTAATAATCTTACGCCTTTGGATGCTCTCAATAAGCTCAGTGAGATAAAGAAGATTATAACGGGTCGTGGGGGAGCATAGATTTTTTTATGATGAAAGTTTTGTTAGTGCTTGTATTATAACAGACTAAAATGATTAAAGTTTTTTGGTTCTTTTGTTCACAAAAGAACGATGGAATCAGTCCGCTAGAGCAATAGCAAGGCGAATGCCTTGCCTAAAAATCAAAAGACAAAAATCTTTCGGTTGCACAACCGAAAGCTAGCGCAAACTCCCATAAAAGTTTTTTGGGGGTTTGGAGGAACGACAAACAAAAAAATCGAGGATTTTTTTCCAAACCCCCAAAGCTATAGCTCTGTTGTATTGCTATAGTTTTAGCTTGTAGTATTACAGACTAAATGATTAAAGTTTTTTGGTTCTTTTGTTCACAAAAGAACGATGGAATCAGTCCGCTAGAGCAATGAGCAAGGCGGATGCCTTGCCTAAAAATCAAAAGACAAAAATCTTTCGGTTGCACAACCGAAAGCTAGCGCAAACTCCAATAAAAGTTTTTTGGGGGTTTGGAGGAACGACAAACAAAAAAATCGAAGATTTTTTTCCAAACCCCCAAAGCTAGAGCACTATTGTATTGACTTAGTCTGTAATACTACAAGCTACTACCCCCCAGCGGTACCAAAAAACTTTAATTATTTAGTTCGTTATAACTTATGTTATGCTTAACTAATCTTAGAAAGATCCATATCTAACTCGCCCCCGCTAACAGCCGCCCTCAACTGAGCTATACGAACCCTAAGCAAAAAATTCTCCGCCGCACTAAGCAACCAATCTACACCTAATATCTCATTAGCCAAAGCATTAGCACGGCTAAGTATCTCGCCATCTCGTGCAAGATCCGCAAACTTTATATCTATTGCCTGACCGCTCTGACGAGTACCCTCAATATCTCCTGCACCACGCAACTCCATATCTCGCTGAGCAATAACAAAACCATCAGTAGTCTCGACCATTGCTTCGAGGCGTGCCCGACTATCACTCCCTACCTTATTCCCAGACAGCAATATGCACCACGACTGCTCTCCTCCACGCCCTACCCTACCCCTGAGCTGATGGAGCTGCGAGAGTCCAAACCTATGAGCATTCTCTATGACCATAACCGTAGCATTGGGCACATTAACCCCCACCTCAATCACCGTAGTTGCCACAAGTATCTGCGCCTCACCACTCTTAAAACGCTCCATACCATAGTCCTTTAACTTAGCCGACATCTTTCCGTGCACCACCACTGTAGTATAACCCATCTCTGGGGGGAAGAACTCCAAGAGTGCTGCCGCCCCTGCCTCAACCGAAGCTATATCAATCTTATCATTTTCGTCAATGGCAGGGTAGACCACATAGCACTGCCTACCCTTGGCAATCTCCTCACGCATAAAACCCATCACCCTGAGGCGTTGTTCCTCACGCATAGAGAGCGTACGAATCTCCTTACGCCCTGGGGGAAGTTCATCAATAATGGAGACATCCAAATCACCGTAGAGGGTCATTGCCAGTGTTCGAGGTATTGGTGTAGCGGTCATTACCAGAATATGCGGTGGCACATCACCCCCCTTAAGGTGTAGCTTTGCACGCTGCATAACCCCAAAGCGGTGCTGTTCGTCAATTATGACCATCTTAAGAGCAGCGAACTCAACATTATCCTCGATAAGTGCGTGAGTACCGATAAGTATATCAACTGCGCCATCTTTTAGAGCAGGGAGTATCTCTTCACGTTTTTTCTTCCGAGTAGAGCCTGTGAGCAGTTCCACTCGCACCCCAATCTTTTCGCACATCTCAGCCAGACTTTGGTAGTGTTGTTGAGCGAGGATTTCCGTAGGAGCCATAATTGCGCACTGTCCACCATTATCCACCCCCAAGAGTGCTACCAGTAGCGCAACGATAGTCTTGCCACTGCCCACATCCCCTTGCAGGAGTCTATTCATTTGGTGTCCTGTGGCGGTATTCTCTCTAATTTCACGCACCACACGCTTCTGCGCCCCCGTAAGGTCAAAGGGCAGCACCTCGTTATAGAACCGATTAAACTTTTCGCCCACACTCTTAAAGAGATAACCCACCGAGCGTTCAGTCCTCACGGCTTTACTTTGCAGCAGGTTTAGTTGTATAATTAACAGTTCCTCGAACTTTAGGCGATAGAGTGCCCTCGCCAAAGTTTCATTACTTTGAGGGAAGTGCACCTGAAAGAGAGCCTCCGAGCGGCTCATAAGCCCACACCTAGAGATAATCCACGGCGGCAGGGTTTCGGGAATTTCACCCTTTATCTTATTCCAGAGGGTGCGCACCAACGTTGAGACAACACGTGTTCCGAGCATACTCTTGCGCAGCTTTTCGGTAGTGTGATAGACCCCCTGCACCCCAAATCCAACGACCCCATCGCTCAGCCCCTTTGCCTCGAACTCTGGGTGTACCATACTCAAGTGACCATTAAAGATAGAGGGTTTTCCAAAGAATATATACTCACGCTCCCTATCAATACTTTTGAGCACCCAGCTAGAGGACTGAAACCACACCATCTCCGCAATGCCAGTACCATCATAGACCGTAATTACGAGCCTTGCCCCACGCCCCTCGCCTACCATCTGCACTTGCTGGACATACGCCTTTATCTGCACATCAATGGAAATATCGCCACGCTGTAGCTCTGCAATGGTGTAGAACTTGGTGCGGTCGATATATCGAAAAGGGGTATAGTAAAGCAAATCCTCGCAGGTGTAGATACCAAGTTCATCGCCCAAGAGTTTTGCACGTTTTTCGCCCATTGTGGGCAGGTACATTATTTTAGTGGATAGTGGCATTGAAAGACAATATATCCTATATATAAAACAGATGCTACAAATACAATAATACTAAGCACCACCGCAAAGCTAGGTATATGCGCTACTCTTACGCTAGTGGTCTTTCTGCTGTGGGTTTGGGTAGGTGGAGTATAGCTAACTGGGGGCAATACCGCATTGTTTATTGCAACTACCACAGGCAGCTCCACAGGTTCGCTATAGGGCAGCAACATCTCCAAAAATGAACCATCAAAGGCGGTTATGCGCCTCTGATCAGTATTGATAGTACAGACCCCCTCGATAAAGAGTTCTCCGCTATCGGTGCGGCTCTCTTGCCACCACGCATCATACTCCGCTACGGCACGCTCATAGAACTGCTCCTCGCCAAGGTAATTACCCACCACAGTGCTACGCTTAATATATGCTGAAAAATCCTCGAAGAAATTCTGCTCAATAACATCTTCGCCTGAAAGCTCCAATGTATCGTAAGGTGAGGTTATGAGTCCTGCCCCGTGGTCAATAGTTGCACTCTGGCGTTCGACATAGAGCAACCCCACCCACGGAAGCTCCACAATACGAAGCCCGAGTAGTTCCTCCTCAATATAACTCGATACCAGATTTTTCATTATTTTTTCTTTCTAGAAGTCCCCTTAGTTTCTTTGGGCATATTGGTGTATGGCTGTGCAGGGCGTTTAAGGGCACGCCACAGTATCACCACACCTGCCACAATAAATGGAATGCTCAGAACTTGACCCATATTCAACCCAATGGCACTAACCATATCGGTTTCCCAAGGCTCTTGAACCAACTTAATGCTCTCGACCAATAGGCGTGCGCCAAATAGCATAATCAAGAAAACTCCAAACATTACCCCACGCTTATCGCTCCACTTAGTGCGGTAGTAGATATGTAGTAGGACAGCTGCTGTCAGCAGGTACAACAACGCCTCATAAATCTGGGTTGGGTGCATAGGTACTGTACCCCCATCTCTAACAAAAATAAAACCCCACGGCAATGATGTTTCGTGACCATAAATCTCTGAATTAAAGAGATTACCAAGCCTAATAAAAGCACCACCAATGGCAATGACGATACCCACACGGTCGAACATCCATATTGGTGGAATCTTATTGCGCCTTGTCCACATAAATATCCCCACGACCATACCAATGGCAGCACCGTGCGAGGCAAGCCCCCCACCCCGAATATTTAGTATCTTAATGTATGGGAATGAGTCCATAAAGGGATCGAGCACATAGCCCGGAAAATCATAGAATAGGCAGTGACCAAGCCTTGCCCCAACCACTACGGCTATCATACAGTACAAAAATGCCGAGTAAACAAGCTCCTCACGCAAACCCTCACGCCTGACCATCTTTCTAAAAACAAACTCCCCAAGCAAGAATGCTACCACAAACATTAGCCCGTAGTAGGCAATCTCAACGCCAAAGATAGGGAAAAGAACAGGGTTAAAATCCCACGTAATTGAAAGTAAATTCATTATAATATTGTACTAATAAAGTTAGTTAATTCCTTAAATTCACAGAGTGTTAGGTTCTCTGCCCTACGAGAAAAGAAGGGGTGAGTTACCTTTGCCTCGGCTAGGGGAGGGAATGCGCCATAGAGCGAGTTCTTTAGCACCTTGCGACGTTGCGAGAATGCCCCCTTTACTACTCTTTTAAATAAAACTTCGTCACAACCAAGCTCCTTTGTGCTATTTCGAGTACAGCGTATCACGCCGCTCTGCACTTTTGGTGGTGGCGAGAACTTATCGGCACTCACATCAAAGAGGTATTCCACATCGTAGAATGCCTGCAACAGCACGCTGAGCACTCCCCCTTCACGTGACCCTGCTGGAGCAGCCAGACGCACAGCAACCTCCTTTTGAAGCATCCCTACAACTACTGGCACGCTATCCCTATGTTCCAAAATATGAAAAAAGATCTGGGTCGAAATATTATAGGGGAAATTTCCGATAACGGCTGCTTTTTGCTCGAAATCATACCTTAGGAAGTCCCCGTGAATAATCTTTCCGCACAGCCTTCCCTCGTAATTTTTCTCTAGGTATTCCACGCTTTCGCCATCAATCTCCACAATCTTAAGCTCCATATCTTCTCTGTCCATAAGGTATTGAGTGAGCACTCCCATACCAGCTCCAACCTCCACAACTAGTGGTGCAACTCCCTGTGGCATAGCCTCTACAATAGCTTGTGCTATAGTCAGATCGCATAGGAAGTGTTGCCCAAGTTCCTTCTTTGCCCTTACATTTTTACTCATTTTTAGACTATCTGTTATTGCCTCAGTTAAGAGGTCATTCTAGAGTTCAAAGTTATGGCAAAAAGTTCTAAAAACCAAACTTTTGCCAACAAATGTAGCTATTTGTTGGTGCCAGCTGGGGGTCAGAGACCCTTTTGTGACGAAAGCTTATAGTAAAACAAACTTTCTTGACTTAAGTCTGCTCTAACTTGTATTATAGCAAACTAAATCATCTAGTGTGTCCACCAAGCTAAAACCAATACACTAGAACAAAAGAAACATAACAGCAAAGATGCAAAAAACACCACCTATGCAGAAATAAACTTTCTGCATAAATGATGCTATATTAACTGAAATTAGTAAAAACTATATCTACTTGGCGTATTTCAAAAGCAACTCCTTAACCTTATGATACGACGGAAGTGGCGAACCATCCTCCTCCATTAGGTTGCAGAAAGTCTTGCCCTCTTCCCATCTATTGTCGGCCATTGTCCAGAAATTAAGCGATACCACTCCCTTATCAATGTTTTGAAGTATAAGCTCCACTACCGCACCGATGGTTTCTGCCTGCGCTGCACGAACCACAGCTGTCTGCTCGGCATCCAAATCCTTAATCTCCCCATCATACTTAATATCTAGCTCCGAGATATGAAACTCTAGATCCAAGGCGTGCGCCATATCAATAATCTGTTGTAGCTCTTGTTTGTTCTCAGGATCTTTCTCCCAACCCTCTGCAATATGGGCTTGGAATGCTACTCCATCAACTCTATAACCTTCGCTGCGTAGATAGCGCACCATCTTAAAGATATTGTCCCATACAGGAATATCCACCTTATCACCGTGCTGGTTGATAACGTGCTTAATGCTTGGCGCATACTCATCTGCAAGGCTAAATGCTAGTGGGATATAGCGAGGGATAGAGTAAGGTTCACCCTCGAACTCGGTCTCTACAAAGCCCATCTTAGGCCACGGGTTCTCCCAGTTAGTAGTTCCTGCACGTGGGCCAAACCACTCGCCACGCTTGTAGGTCACTTCATCTGTTTCGCACTCAGAGTTGTAGCCATTGCCAGTTATATCGTTACAAGCAATAGTTTCGTTAACTACGTCCATCCACTTTATCACATCCTTGTTAGCCTCAATATCCTTGTAGATTCCTGTAGCGTAGTGAATAAGTACTGGCTCCATTTCTTCGCCAGTACGGGCATCCTCGCAAATCCAGCGTGAAGCCTGAGGCGATATTGGGCAGTGTGCACGGATAGTTTGCTCATTCTCACGAGCAATTTGGATATATGCCATATATGCGGTGTCGTTCCATTGTGCGCCTGGTTCGGGATATACGCCTGATTGTTTAAAGTCATTCTCTAGGGTGTTGTGTGGAAACTCTTTTTTCCAGATGTCTAGCAGGTTGCGCTGAGTTGTAAGGTAGCTTGTGCGGCTAGATGCCCCAAGTGTAAAGTCACGGTCGGCGTAGTGTTTGTGAATAATTTCTTTGATTGACAGGTCGCTTTCTTTTGGAGCTTCGCCACAAGAGCTAAAGCTGTAAACGGTCAAAGCCACCACTAATAGTCTTAGCAGGTTCTTTTTCATAGTGATATTAAAATATTTAGTTAAGTGTTTGTTTCTACAATTACAAATATATGATTTATTATTTCTAATCGCAAGTTTTTTTAGGGTGGTGTTGCTGGGGGGGGGCAGAGACCCTTTTATGACCAAAGTCTGCGATAGCTTGTAGTATTACGAACTAAATGATGAAAGTTTTTTGGTTCTTTTGTTCACAAAAGAACGATGGCATCAGTCCGCTAGAGCAATAGCAAGGCGAATGCCTTGCCTAAAAATCAAAAGACAAAAATCTTTCGGTTGTAAAACCGAAAGCTAGCGCAAACTCCAATAAAAAGTCTTTGGGGGGTTTGGAGGAACGACAAACAAAAAAAATCGAAGATTTTTTTTCCAAACCCCCAAAGCTAGAGCACTATTGTATTGCTTTAGTTTGAGCTTGTAGTATTACAGACTAAAGTAATGAAAGTTTTTTGGTTCTTTTGTTCACAAAAGAACGATGGAATCAGTCCGCTAGAGCAATAGCAAGGCGGATGCCTTGCCTAAAAATCAAAAGACAAAAATCTTTCGGTTGCAC
>JAWXTM010000022.1:0-30534 GCA_044433505.1 Rikenellaceae bacterium | reverse complement strand
GAGGAAAATCTTCGATTTTCCAGTTTGGTCTTCGCCCAAACCCCCAAAGACTTTTTATTGGAGTTTGCTCTAGCGGACTGATTCCATCGTTCTTTTGTGAACAAAAGAACCAAAAAACTTTCATTATTTAGTCTGTAATACTAGAAGCACTCATCATAAAAAAAGTCTCTGACCCCCCAGCGGCACCCCCCACTAATGACCGCCCCTCACCTTATCAATCGCTAAAGAAAAATCAATCGAAAGACCACCATTATCACCAATGCGTGCCGATACAGTGCCACCGTGATTCTGTACTGCGTGAGCAACTATAGAAAGACCTAAACCCGAACCGCCATCATCACGTGTCCGACCTGCCTCAACCCTATAAAAACGCTCAAAAAGACGTGGCAAATGCTTTGCCTCAAGACCTACCCCATTATCCGAAAGACAAAAATGATAAAGACCACCCTCCTGTTTAACCATCTGTATCTTGACCTCTACATTACTGCGACCATACTTTATAGCATTCTCTAACAAATTGCGCCATATAGAATAAATCAAAGCCCTGCTGCCTTGCACCACAACACCCGAAGGAATATCACACTCCACAGACAAACTCTTCCCCGCAAGATTCATACTCAAAAACTCATCACCCACCTCACGAGCTATCTCTGCAACATCTACATCCTGCACAGTAAAACGAGAGGGTGCTTCCTCCATCTTAGTCAAAAGCGACACATTCTCCAACAACTCCGAAAGCCTAAGCGAGGCTGCGTGAATGCGCTTAATAAAATGTACCTTATACTCTGGCTCTATACCCTCGTCACAGAGAGTTTCCGAATAACTACGAATAGCCGAAGTTGGAGTACGTAGTTCGTGCGCAATGGCACTGGTCATCTCCGCTTTGAGCTTTGCACGAGCCGTCACCTCCTGCATCAAGTTTCGCTTCGTAGTTTCAAGGTCACGCCCAAAACGCCTTGCAATAAGCCATAATGCCACCAATGCCACAAAAAATAGAATGATAACAATAATTATAAAATCAATATCGGGCCCCAACTGCGCTTTAGTATCCTCGTGATAGGGCAGCGCAACACGAATAAAACCATCATCCACCTTTCTAGCATAATAGAAATACTGTTCGCCAGTGGTGGCAGAGCGACGTATATGGTAGCCATCCCCAGTCCTATGCGCCTCAATAACTTCGGGGCGCAGTAGGTGATTCTCCATTGTATCCTCCCTGTCGACATAGCTATCGAGAACCACTATGCCAGACTCGCTAATACTAGTAAAGCGCACATCGTCGAGCAACTCCTCTTGGAAGTTAATTGTCGTGTCGAGTGCGTAGGTGTATGCCCTAAGCGAGTTAGACATCATCTCAATACGATTGAGCCTATCACGGTAGCCCTGAAAGACTAGTACCGTTACCGAAAAGAGCAAAAAAACTATAAAAAAGTACAAAAAGAGCCTTTTTTTGTAGTTTATTCCGCTATTATTATCCTTACTTAAGAGAGTATCCATATCCCGAGCGAGAAACAATTTGAAGGTCAGATTTTTCTATTTTCTTTCTTAGTCGAGCGATATGCACGTCGACAGTGCGTGACTCCACAAAGACGTCCGAACCCCACACCTTCGAGAGAAGTTCCTCTCTGGAGAATGATTTCTCAGGTTTTTTCGCCATAAGCAGTAGTAGTTGGAACTCAGTTTTGGTGAGTTGCACATCTGCGCCAGCTACTTTCACATTTTTAGACTCTATATCTAGGGTAATATCCCCAACACTAATAGTAGTATCTGGTTCGCTGCCAGAGCGCAACATAACAGCCTTGACACGAGCCTGCACCTCGGCAATCGAAAATGGTTTAGAGATATAGTCATCTGCCCCCAGCGAGAAGCCTTTCAGCAGGTTATCCTCTGTATCGAGAGCCGTAAGGAAGATAATAGGAGTTTCAACCCCTCTTTGACGGAGTGCATCTGCGAATTCAAAGCCATTTTGTGCCCCCATCATCACATCGAGCAAGATAAGGTCAATAGCTACTCCTGACTCAACAATCCCGCCAGCCTCTTCGGCAGAGGCAGCTTCGAGCGTAGTATAACCAGAACGAGAGAGGTTAAAGGCAATAATTTCACGAAGGTCACGTTCGTCGTCGACCACAAGAATTGTACGTTTCATTAGTAGTTATTTGTTAAAGGGGTTAAGGGGATTTTTAAAATTTTGCTTGGAATCTCAGGGTAAAGAAGTTATCGTAGCGTTGGGTGTCGTAGCCCACTAAGTTTGCAGACTCTTCGTTCACCACAAAGTCATAGTATGCCATAATCCTAAAGTACTTGCTCCACTCAAAGATATAGCCCACTCCATAGGTAGAGTACTGTAGGTCGACATACCCAGTGTAGTCAAGCAGACCTATATCATCACCCGACACCATTCTATTAGGGTCATAGTAGTCATACTTTAGTACTGCAACGTGCCTTGAGTCACCAATGGTTTGCGCCAACATAGCATAGCCACCAGTGAATGGGCGTTCGAAAATTGGCAACACCCCATAAGATGGATAAAAACCACCCGCTACATTTCTATTAGCATTCTGAAGGCCTGGTTCGCTACCCCACAGGAACTCGCCCACAAGGTATGTTCTACCAATCTTCCAATCTTTGTTTTCGTAGCGCAGGGCAGTACCAATGTACTCACGCTTCGAGAAGGTATAGTAGTCATTGTTCTTCTCCACATAGCCCTGACCCTCTTGCCATATAAAGTGGCTGTCATCAGAGTTAAGTATCGAGCCATAGTAGTATGATAGTGCAGCACTTAGCTTACCCTTATTCTTGAATTCATAGGTATAGTCCAACCTTCCTGCGAAGTCTTTTCTGCTGTCATTGTCCGAAGATATGCCAGTGCCATTAAACACCCCTGCTGAAAGCGAGAATCCTGCATAATTCACACTACCTTGGACACCAAGATCTCTCTCCCCTGGGAAGAAGCTCTGGTAGATGCGTGAACGTTCTGCTGACTCTAACTGAGTGGATGAGTACCCTAACTCATAACCAAAAGGAATTTCGGCAAGACCGAGCTTACCCGAGAAGATTTTATTCTTGCTCTGTAGTCCAATGTATGCATCAGTAGCTTTTACGCCATCCTCGCTAATATCGGTTTGGAACACTACGCTTGCAAAACCAATGGTATAGTCCAATTTAAGCCGTCCACGACGAATCGAGAAGCGGTTGTTATCCTGAGGGGCGTACTGTGTTGAGCTAATTGCATCAAGCATACTCTCTTGGCTGGAGTGTTGGTACTGCATCTGGATATAACCTGAGACCTTTAGCTTGCCAAACTTTCCGAAATCATTATCCAGAATGTTTCGTTTAGGGTTTGTTGTAGTGTCGGCAACGGTTGCCTCTTGGTCGGATTGCTGAGCCGACAGCTCCATACTAGAGCACAGCAACACTAGCAATGAAATTAATGGTAAAAAGCTCTTTTTCACTTGGTTCGTTATTTGTAATAATTCGGTATTAGTTTTCTTTCAACGCCACAAAAGTATTACATTTTTGTAACAAATCTGCAACAAATGTGTAACGAAATTATTACAAAAGTGTTTTTTTAAATTTTTTTATTAAACCTTTTATTAACTTTGGCGTCAAAAGTGTGCGAAAAAATTTAAAACATATATAAAATACGTATGAAAAAAATCTTTACTACTCTGCTCCTTCTCTTTATTTTTATGGGGGCAATGGCACAAACAACTACCATCAAAGGTAAGGTTATCTTTGGGGATGACCGCAATATTGCCGCTATTGGCGTTATTGTATCACTCCACTCTCTGGAAGAGGGGCAAACTCCTATCGCTGTGTCTTCTGACAACCGTGGTAACTACTCTATCACTGTACCTACTAGCGAGAAGATAGTGCTTGCTTTTAACTACTTTGGCTATAAAGAACAAAAGCAAACCATAAAGCCTGAAGAGGGGCAAACCACCATTACGCTCGATAATGTTATACTTCGCATTGACGCCTTTGCTGTGGAGAGTGTCGAGGTTGTGGGTAATGCTAGTATGAGTATCGTAAAGGATGATACTATACAGTTTAATGCTGCTGCCTTTAAGACTAACCCCGATGCAACGGCGCAGGATCTGCTCAAAAAGATGCCTGGTATTACGGTCGATGATGATGGTAACCTAGAGTCTGCTGGCGAAACAATCTCAAAGGTCTATGTTAATGGTAAGGAGTTCTTTATGGACGACCCTTCGATGGCTCTTAAATCACTGCCTGTCGATGCAGTAGAGAGTGTGCAACTATACGATGACCAAAGTGATGAGGCTAAGTTCTCTGGCTTTGATGATGGCGAGCGTATCAAGACTATTAATATTGTAACTAAACACGGCGTAATGGACTCTAGATCGGGTAAGATTAGTGCTGGATACGGTACTGAGGGACGTTACTCTGCTGGTGCGCAACTAAATGGCTATGGTGATGTCCATAACTTTGCTATCATTGCTTCGGCTAACAACGCAAATATTAGAGATTTCTCGCCACGTGATATACTCTCGGGTAGTGGCGGTGGTAGCAGTCGTCGTGGCAACTCTAGCAGCAATGCCGCTGACCTTAGTGGCTTCTCGCAATCTACTAATGGCGGTATCACCGAAAGCTATATGATTGGTGGTAACTACTCTGGTACATACGAAAAGGTGCAACTCAACCTCACTTACTTCTATATGGGGCAGAATGCTGACATCTCTCAAAATACTGAGCAAAACTACCTGTATATGGTACGTAACTACATCTCACGTGACACCTCTATGGCGTATAGCAATACCCATATGTTCCGTAGCCGCTTGGAGTGGAACCCTGGCGAAAGAAATAGAATTAACTTCAACACTTCGCTCTACTACTCTAACAACTTTGGGGATAAGATAAGCCTTGCTGGAACTACTACCGATGAATCATACACGGGTAGTGACTCATACTACCGCTCGATGCTAGAGCGTATGAGTGGTTCGGCTGACCTATGGTGGCAAACACGCCTTAGCGACCACGGTCGTACACTAAGTATTGGGGCAATGGTATCGGGCAATCGTGATATGGGTAACCGTGACCAGCTTTCGTACACCACTACCGACGACTTTATTAGTACACAAGCTATCGACACGATGGATCTCTACGCACTGGTGAACTCTTCGGGATACTCCCTAACTGGTAGTGCAACATACTCTGAACCTATTGGCGAAAGATCACGCCTGATGGCAAACTACTCGCTAAACTACAACAAAACATTCAGCGATAATGATGGCTTTACTTACGACCAAGCTCTGCAAGACTACTCGCTGGTAGATACATCTACCACCAATTTTATTAACCGAAACTACACCACCCATATGGCAGGTATCGGTTATAACTACGCACTGGCTAAGAAACTTACCCTTACCGCCAATGTGACCTACCAATACGCTACACTAAACAACGAACAAACTACACCGCTCTACGATAACATCACACAATTTGATGACTACTCGTTCGATGCAGTACTCCCTTCGTTGACACTGAACTATATCCCAAAACAGGGGCAAAACCTGAACTTTACCTACACTGCTAACTCGGTCTTCCCATCAGTGTCGCAACTGCAAGACGTGATGGATGTTACCAACCCTCTGCAAGTTAGTAGCGGTAACCCTGACCTAGAACAGAGCTACTCGCACACTGCTAGACTGCGCTATAACCTTGCACTGCCTGCCAAAAACATTAACTTCAATGTCTTTGCCTCGGCTAACGCTACCTCTAACTATATCGCAACGCACAGCAAGTTCTTGGACAGCGACACCACTGTCTTTGGAACAACCATTGTAAGCGGTGCGCAGTACTCTACCCCTGTCAATTTGCAGGGATACTACAATGCCTCACTACACTCTACCTTTAGCTTTGGTATCAACCCTATTAAGAGTAATATGAGCGTGACGGCTTTCTACCGTTACAGCCACACCCCTTCGATTGAAGATGATATTGAATATGTCTCAAATGGTAATCGCATAGGGGGTCGCCTATCGCTAACCTCTAATATCTCGCAATGGGTTGACTTTACCCTCTCCTATAGCCCAATGGTGAACCTTACCAGTGGTGCTAATAGTAGCTTTGATAGATACCTATCGCACACTGCCTCGGCGTATGCAACTGTTTACTTCTTCAAGTACTTCTTTATCAATGCCGATGCCTCGTGGGTCAACACCTACGGTACGCAAGAGAGCTATGGTCAACACTACGCTATGATTAATGGTGCACTGGGTGCTAAGCTATTTAATAGCTCTACTGAGATTAAACTAAGCGTAAGCGATGCTCTGAACCAAAACCAATCAATCTGGCAGACAACTGCCGACACCTACACTCAACTTGTGCAGTCGTCGGTACTGGGTAGATACTATATGGTATCACTTTCATATAAGTTCGACACACGCAAGAGTGGACGCAAGACTGATGGCGAGGATGAAAGGCGTGGCGAAGGGCCTGGTGGATATGGTGGCCCAGGTGGTGGTCCTGGTGGTGGCGGCCCTCGCTAGTTAAGGGGACTTCTAAAAACTGATTTGGTGGATTTGGGATGAGATTTTGAGTTGAGTTTTTGCCGCATTTTCTCTCTAATAGCCCCGCTATTCGAGAGAAAAAAGGTGAAAAATCAACCAAAATAAAAGCCCAAATGCATCAAAACCTATTTTTTTACATCCATTTTTTATTAGTTAAATTTTAGTGGGGTCAGTTTTTAGATGTCCCCTTAAGATACATAGATTGCAAGAGAAAGAGGAATATTCCATTGGGAGTATTCCTCTTCTTCTTTTGAGCGATAAGTTCTATGTGGGTCTAATACTTAGCCTTAATTAAGAGTTCCTTGCCTCTGAGCAACTCATCGTGCGAGATAAAGAGACCTTCAAGCTCTCTACCATCGTAGCTTATGCTTTCTAGCTCACGGCTATCACCCTCTTTGGTTATGGTAAAGCGAGAACCCTGCATCTCGAAGCGAGCCTTATCAAATAGTGGCACTGTCACCAAATACTCGGCATCGGCTGGTGAGTAGGTATAGATCCCAAGCGAAGTCAACACAAACCAACTCGACATCTCACCTGCATCGTCCATACCGCAGTACGAAAGGTCATTTGCCCCCATAGTGTAGTACTCATTGAGCAGTGTATCTATTATGCGTTGTGATTTTTCAGGCTTACCAATAAAACTGTAAAGGAATGGGAAGGTATGGTTGGGTTGATTACCGTGACAATACTGCCCAATAAAGGTCGATATATTATGCGCCTCGTGACCTTGCCACTCTATAGAGAAGAGCGAGTCGAGTTTTGTTTCAAAGGCATCCTTTCCGCCATACATCTCAATAAGAGCTGGAGTGTCGTGTGGTGCAAAAAATGCAGACTGCCATCCCGTAGCCTCTCTAAATTGGTAGTAGAAGTATGGGTGACAAGGGTCGAAGTTCTTCACCCACTCACCATTGCTGAGTTTACCTTTAAAGAAACCATCTGAGCTATCAAAGAGGTTTTTGTAGTTTTCGCTACGCTTCATCATTGTTTGATAGGTGGCCTCTTCGCCAAGCTCACGTGCTAGAAGTGCCACAGCATAGTCATCATAAGAGTACTCTTGAGTCTTAGTGACAGCAGACTTTGCATCGGTATGAATCTCAATCTTTGGTAAAGAGCTTAAGTCCACCTCACTTATGTAGCCATTATCAATATACTCTTGCAGGAATGGGCGAGCAGGCCCCTCCACAGTAGCATTACGCACCATTAATTCATAGGCTTTATTCACATCAAAATCCCTTACCCCACGCAGGTACGACCCCGCCACATAGACCGAGGCGTGGTCACCGTGGAAGAAGGTAGGCATAAAGCCAGAGTGCTCCCCCCGATCAATACAAGAGCTAATTACGGCTGAGGTTACCTCTGGGCGAAGCATCGTTAGTAGCACTAATTTATTGCGATAGTCATCCCAGAAGGAAGGGTCAGTATAGTAATCAAAACCCTTGTTAACAACCTTTCCAGAGTCATCGGTAAAGGAACCATCCACGTCGCTACGAAGTGCTGGCCAGAGCATCGAACGATACAGCGTACTGTAGAACAGCCCCTGTTGTTTGTCAGTACCACCCTCAATTTCAATCTTCGAGAGCAGCTCGTTCCAAGTGTCGTTACCCATAGTTTTCACATCTTCGAATGATTTACCAGCCATCTCAGCCTCTAGATTTTTCTTTGCTGCCTCAACACCCACAAACGAGAAACCAATCTTTAGCTCCACAGCCTCTTCACTGCCATTGTCTGCTAGAGTAAGCAAAGGAATGTCGTGTTTAGCCATAGGCTCGCCATTTGCACCAGGTGCATTGTCGCTCGAATAGAGCTGCTTCGAAGTGCGCTCTACAATCGAATCAAGTGCCACAATATCGTAGTTACACTCAGCATAGAAGTAGATTGTTTCGCCAGATTGCTGCATACCTGAAAAACTATTTTTACCCTCCAGATTAATACTATAACTTCTGACCCCCTCATTTGAGTTAGGCATATTCACCAAGATAAATTTTTTATCATCCCTATTGAATTCATACTTATGGTATGCGCAGCGCAGGGTTGATGTGAGTTCGACATTCACACCATACCTTTCGAGAAAGACTTGGTAGTAGGCAGGGCGTGCCGATTCGTTACTATGACTAAAGCTGGACTGATAGTCATCCACAGTAATATCACGAGTATTTACAGGCAAGATTGGCACATAGTTCAAATTCCAGTGCCCTTTATTAGTGTGGCTAAATCCGTAGATTACCGTATCCTCGTATTGGTAGCCACCCCCTGCACGAAACTCCGTCACGGGGCTTAGCTGCACCATTGCATTGGGCAGTGATGAACCTGGGAAGACTTCAGCGCCCCAAGTTCTACGAGTTGGTGTGTAGCCAAGTTCAGCTTCATCCCACATTGTTTCGGTTCCCAGAAATGGGTTTACAAGGTCGGTTGGTTGCACCCTCTGTGGCTCTGCTTCTGAACAAGCAAAGCCCAAACACAGAGCTGTTAATAGTAAAGAGTTGTATAATTTCATTTGGTTTTTTTAATTTTAGTGGGGTCAGTTTTTAGAACTCCCCTTTAAACAAAAGACTCTTACTAGGGGTTTTCTACAAAGAAAACCCCTAATAAAAGTCCCATCAACTTAACTTATTTTATAGAATTTAGCAGCTCCAACTTACCCTCGTTTACGAGTTTAAGTATCAAGCCGCCAAATAGGGTATTCTGCCACGCAAACCAGCTACGTGTGTAGTTATATGGATTATCAACGTGGAATGATTCGTGGATAAAGCCAGTTTCGGCATCAGTGGCAAGAAGCATCGCCACACACTCCTTGATTTCTTGGTCATCTTGAGAAGTAAAGGCACGCATCATAATGCTCATAGGCCATACCATATCCCAGTCAATGTGTGGGCCACCAATACCCTCGCCCTTTTCACCCTTAAAGAAGTATGGGTTGTCAAGACTCCACACAAATTTACGAGTATTTTGGTAGATCGGGTCATTCACATCAACGTCCCCAAGGTAAGGCATTGCAAGCAAACTAGGCACATTAGCATCATCCATAATGAGTTGGTTACCATAACCATCAACCTCAAAGGCATAGATAGTACCATACTTAGGGTGCTCATAGGTAGCGTACTCCTTTAGTGCAGCCTCTACCTCATCGGCAAGCTCCCTACACTCCTTAGCCTGAGCCTTATTGTTATTTACGCTCTCTAGAATTTCAGCAGCCTTACGCAATGATGTCACAGCAAAGAAGTTCGAAGGAATCAAGAACTCAAAAGTTGTAGCATCATCCGAAGGACGGAACGACGAGGCGATAAGTCCAACAGGCTTTACTGGATTTCCCTTACCCAAGTTATTTTTCATATCTAGTTGGCGGTCAGTAACCCTAGTGAATTGATAAGGGCCTGGTTTGCCATCCTTGCGCTGCTGCTCCTTAAAGGTTTTAAGGACATTAGTGATAGCCTCTTGCCACTCTTCACCAAAGATGGTGTCATCACCCGTAGTCTTCCAGTAGTGGTATGCAAGGCGGATAGGGTAACAGTGCGAGTCGATCTCCCATTTCCTTTCGTGCACTTCGGGAATCATATCCGTACCGTCGCTCATCCAGTGTCCATCAGGCAAAGGCCCATCATTAAAGGCATTGGCATAGCGATCAGTATTAATCAACATAAATTGGCGATTGATAACTCCCCAAATCATCTTTTTAAGTTCAGGGTCACGCTCCACAAGTTGGACATAAGGCCACACCTGCGCACCAGAGTCCCTGAGCCACATTGCGTGAATATCACCAGTGTAGACAAATGTATCTGGCACTCCGTCAAGGGTGCGGTAGTGAACAGTAGTTTCTAGCGTATTTGGAAAGCAGTTCGAGAACATCCACGCCAGCTTTTCGTTAGTTAGCATAGAGGTAACTCTCACAATTTCTTCCTCCACAGCAGTTGAGCTAAAGAGTCTATCCTCTGGAGCAGGGCGTTGACACACCCTTTCAACTTTGTCCTCTTTCTTAGGTTTTTTAGTAGAGTTGTTAGCGATTGTTGCAGTAGTAGAAGCAACCAGAAGTGCCGCTGCAATAAAAATAGTTTTTTTCATATAGTTATATTATTAATTAATTAGTCTCTTGGGTTATCCATAGATGCCACTGCCTCCATTAGTGTAGCGCCACTCACCTGCCAGCCCAGTAGTGGCAGAGAGTAATCACCCCCAACATATATAGTTTGGGACTCAGGCATTGTCCAATCAGGGGTGTAAAGTGAGGTTGGGTTGCCATTTTCATCTCTATCCAGTCCATCGTTCCAAAGCGTTAAGGCATTGTTTTTCAAGAAGTCATAAAGAGTGCATCTATAGGCATAATCAATACTTGAGTCATTGACCATATTTGCAGCATAGCGCACAAAGATACCCTTAAAGAGTGAGTTATCGGCAGTTGCTCCCTCGTCCTTTAAAATACCATCCTCTGTAAGGTAGTTCATCGCATAGTCAGAAGCTAGAATAGCATCACTAAGATAACTATCCTCGCCAGTAGCCCTATAAAGCAAGTGTGCTCCACCAAGGAAAGTGCCTTGGTTGTAGGTCAATGTTCCAGAATTTATAGTTTCAAGTGAAACACCATCGTAGACTGCTCCGCTGCTCTTATCAAATAGAACTGCTTTAAGCCAGCTGTAAATATTCTTAGCATCCCCGATATAGTCATAGTCCGAGTACTCTGCAAGTGAGCTAGTAGCATAAGAAGCCTCTTGGCTCTCTTCGTAGAGCATCATAGCCGCCACTACTGCTGGGCCATTCGAGCAAGCATTCTTCGACTTTGTATCATCCGAAAGACACCAACAGAGTCCTGCATCACCAGCCATACCCTCAGGCAAGTTCCACGCTGTGAGCACCTGTGCAAAGAGTTTTTGAGCTTCTTGCAAGTAAACCACCTCGCCAGTGGCACGATAAAGCCTAAGCAAAGTTAGAGTATGCCACTCCATATCATCGACATATTGATTGCCAAAGACTGGCGAGAAACCACGGTATTCACTCCCTCCAAAATTTGTCCAAAGAACCCCCTCGCTGCTCGAAGACGAGCCATCACCGATTGGATTCTTGTATCCATTATCAAAGATAGCCTTATAGGTAGCCTGAGCCTCTGTGTCGCCACTCTCTGTGGCTCTTAGGTAAGCGTCTACAATTACATCCATAGCGTGAGCTTGGTGCCAGTAATTGCTCGAAATATCTTCCTTGCCATCAGCCCCTTGGGTAAAGTGGTGCTCTGGGCTATCACTCTCGAACTGCGCATCATTAACCTTCCAGTAACGCTCTATAAGTGTGGAGGTGCTATAGTCTGCAACGTCGGCCCAAACAATGCCGCTATCATCTACAATAAGCGTATCGGCAGTACTTGGATCATAAGGAGTACCCATATACTCATTTTCGTAACTCATACACGAGGTCATCATAACCCCAGTAATGAATAGTGGTAATATATATTTTTTCATCGTTTTTTATATTTGTTTATAAAATCTTGCCCCTACCTAATATATTATAATATCGTGTAGTATGAAACATCTAAGCTATTAAAGTAGAGGCTCGATTTTTAATTTCTCAAGGGGACTTCTAAAAACTGATTTGGTGGATTTGGGATGAGATTTTGAGTTGAGTTTTTGCCGCATTTTCTCTCTAATAGCCCCGCTATTCGAGAGAAAAAAGGTGAAAAATCAACCAAAATATCACCCAAAGACATCAAAACCATCTTTAGAATATCCATTTTTATTAGTTAAATTTTAGTGGGGTCAATTTTTAGAAGTCCCCTCAATGGTTTATAGTACTGTACAGTGTGTTGAAGACTCTGGTTTATCATCTCCGTACCAGTCAAGTGTCACGTGGTAGTGAGCATCCAAAGTTTCATCCGTACCATTCATATAGACCTCTAACTTAACAATATGTTGATTGTTGGAACCATTACGGTCAGTCTTAAAGGTATGCGCCCAGTCATCGTTAATATCCTCAATAATGGTAATCAGCTGAGGCGCTTTATCATCGTTGGAAGAGTCTGTTGCCTCGAAGTGGAAGACCTCAGGGCCATCATTATTCCAGCGGCTATAGCCCCACGCCTCGGTTACTCCCTCGACTGTTGCATTAAAGCGATAACGCTCTGCGTCGCTACCCGTATCACTAATCAAATTTCCATCGGCACTGCTAGCTATCCAAGAACCATTTCCGGTATACTCCAATGTATGAGCACGGGTATTACCATTCCAGCATAGCTGAACATCATCAATACTCTCAAGCGTAACAGTACCTACTGCAAAGTTAGCAACAATACGGTAAATTCCACTATTTTCAACACTAATTTGCTCTCTAGTTGAGGTCAAGACCCCATCCTCAAGACCGAAGGTAGTGTAGCTATCATCCTTAGAGTTAATGAAGTTATAGCTCTTACCTGCTGTTAGCTCAGCATAGATTTCAAAAGTAGCGGCATCGGTTTCACGCATTCTACCTGCGCTACTCACCTCTGAGGTGAACTCCGTACCCTCGCCTGTTAGGTATAACTCGGTAGGGATAATATCCAGTTTAGTCCTTACAAAGAAACTCTCTGTGCCATCAAAGGCAGTTGTCTGACCAAAGACCTCGCCGTCCACACTCCACGAGAACTCGATAACCTCACCAGGCTCTACACCACACGCTGCAACCATTGTATTGAGCGTACTGAGTTCCATAGTATAGCTTGTTGGGCCATATACACTGCTGCTATGAAGCTTAGTGTCTACACCATTTATCGTAGCATAGAAATAAATGCCATACGTTGCAGTGTAATCGCTCGGAGCTACATCCCACGAGAAGGTATATGTTGCATCTTTCGAAGCATCAGCAATTTCATAAGGAGTCTGGGCAGTAGTTTCAAGCTCAGAAGGGTTATTAAGTGCTGTAATTGGGTTAATGCTAATATCAGGATAACTCAATGAGTGGTTGTATGTCTCCCCATCAAGGGTTAGAATTAGATAGTCTACTTCCTCGGAGCGGAATGCTGTTGGGATAGTATAATTGTACCTGTCAACGCCCCATTGGAAATCATAGATAAAGACATCGAAATAGGATCCTGTAAATGATGTAGGCTCATCAAGACCCATCACCTCACTACTACCAATCATAATATCAGTGCCATCTAGCACTGCATCAAAGCGATACCTGCCATACTCCTCGCAAGGAATTACCATAGAACCATTATCGCCCTGCCACTCATAAACACCATTACCAATATAGGTCATTGGTGAGTTATAGCTACCACGAAGTACTACACCTGAAAGCTCCTGAAGTGTAGCAGTTGCAGAGCTTAGGTTGAGTTGTATGTAATATACACCTTCATTTTCGACTCTAAAGCAATTCTGCAGACCGTCCTCTACTAGGCGAAGTGTTCCATCTTCATCGGCGTTCACATAAAATGCACGGCAATTCTCCGCAATATTACGTGAACTGAAGTAGAACTCTTCGTCAGGGGAAAGCTGTGTAAAAATCTCAAAAGACCCATCACCAAGGTTCTTTAGAGTACGGAATACACCATTATTATTCTCGGCAACTCCACCAAGGTACAAATTAGCTGGAATATCGTCAATGCCATTTGGACGAATCAGAGTCAAAGCATTCCATACGGTAGCCGAAACTTCAGCCTCGCCCCTCTTAGAGACAACGTTCCAATAGATAGTCGCCTGACTATTTGGTACAATACCTGCTGCCACAGCAACCTTTAATAGATCCGTATGCTGAACAAGAGTAGTATTTGCCCCAGATTCAACCTCAAGGCGGTAGATTTCATTTGCAGAATTCTCACTACTATAAAAAGTTATAGCATAACTCTGAGGATTAGACGATGATGGGACTGTCCACGAGAACTCTGAACTAGCAAGTTCAGTGTCGTAGATTTCGATTGTTGCTCCATCAAGAGGGAGTGTTAGCTCCTCGACAGGTAACACTTCGGTATCATTATACTCAACCACCTTCTCACAACCCACCAGTGTTACGATTCCAAGCGTTACAAATAATGTTTTAAATATATTTTTCATTTTTTTATTTCTTTTTTAGAAGCCTCCTTAGTATTCAGTAAAATATGCAGTGTGAGAATAGCCAGTTTCGTTAAGTGTAAGTACGGCATTCATTTCAAGTTCGTTACCACGGTATTCCGATATAACTTTGTATGAATATCCCCAACTATCACCATCAATAACAATTTGAGTATCCCAAGTCACCGAAGCACTGCTAGCAGGTGCAGAAGAGTTGTCCCAGTTTACTGAACCAATCTTAGTGTAAACCCCACCGATATCAGCACGGAAGAAGTAGCGGTCGTCATTGGCAAAATTAGGCGTTATACCGTATGCCTGCCAAACACCTCCACCAACATAGGTCATAGCATTTTCGCTGTAATCCGAACAAGTCTTAAGCACAAAGTTTTCAATCTTTTCGATAGTAACACTGCTACTAGTAAGTTCCACTATGATACGATAAAGACCATCCTCTGTACAGGTAATCGGGGTGCTATCATCCTCGCTAATCACACCGTTTGTGACATTAAAGTAGCGAGCATCTGAACCATTACCATCAGTGACATTATACTCACCTTGAGTTAGGCTAGTGAAGATTTCATACTCTTCGCCCTCGGTCAAAGTAGCAAACTTGCGAGCTAAAGAAATATCATCGCCAGTTTCAGTTGCCGAACCAACCAAATACAAGTTATCTGGAGTAACCTTAAAGCCCTTCATACGTTTGGCAATAAGCAGGCGTGGATCTGGCTTTGAGTCAGCCTCGGTGATGCCACGGCTGGAGATTATGCTCCAATATATAGAACCTTCAGAATCAGGTTCTACTCCAGCCGTATTCATCACACTATTTACATCCTTGTGGGACATTGCACGGGTTGTCTTTGCGCCAGCCGAGACTCTCTCTATCTCAGAAGTGCCCGCAGCATCGCTATAAAACACAATCTCGTAGAGAGGTGAGGCACCATCCTCTGCCGAGGCAGCCTCCCAGTCAAAGGTAATCTCATTACCACTACCACTGGCAAGCTCTACGTAGTAACCATCCGCTGGGGCATAGAGTGCACTGACTCCTGTAACTCCACCTGGGTTGTATTTATACTCCTTGCTACAAGCCGATAGGGTTACTACTACGGCTAAGAGTGCTATAAGTTTAAAATATTTTTTCATAATCTTTTTCATTATTGGTTTAGTATCCAGGATTTTGAGGTAAGAGTGCTTCCCAGTTACTTATCTGAGATTGAGGTACAGCCCAAAGATAATCCCTATTGGTATCGAAGTTATATTGGAAGATTGCTTCTTGTGATGTACTGGCATCATATTTTGCACTATAGAGTGTTCCAGATAATTGGGTGTCAGCTGCTTTCCAACGAAGAATATCATAGTAGTAAAGCCCCTCGACAGCAAGCTCCGAACGACGCTCAACTCTAATAACCTCACGCATCTCATCTTTCGAAAGGCTTGGGAAGGTAAGTGCCGAGGCTTGAGTAAAGCCTGCACGCAAGCGAATAGCCTGAATAGTCTGGTTCCAGTCTGACTCAGTGAATGTACCATTCTCATTTTTAGCCTCAGCATTCATAAGCAACACATCGGCATAACGCATCATAATTGGATTAGTGAAGATTGTCAACGAACTAGTGTGCGCTGGGTCAAACCACTTGCGCAGGTAGTAGCCCGTTTCAGTTGCATTGTCTGCCTCATAGCGGTCAATGTCATCACTATTTGTAGAGTTAATCACTATAGTTTGCTCGGTTTCTTTGCCATCCGCAACATCTCTCCATACTGAGTTATGGCGAACAATAGTAGCATCTAACCTTGGGTCACGATTATCATAAGCACTACCACTAGATAGACTAAAGTTGCTACCATCCAGCATAATGTAGTTCTCTACCAACATCTCAGTTGGTGTTACATACGCACCACGTGAACCAACCGCAGAACGAGGCACTACATCAATAAGTTGCCAAGTGCTTAGATTCTCGATGCTTGAGTAACAAAGAATAATCTCGTCATTGTACTCATTAGCCGAGGTGAAGAGATCCTCATACGCCGAATAAGTAGGAGTAGCAGTATTAAAGAGTTCAAAAGTGCCGTGTTCACCATTAATAATCTCACTGGTAAGCTGCTCTACTTTACTCCAATTACTCTCGAAAAGATAGATTCTGGCTTGGAGCATTACAGCAGCAGCTCTACGAATACGACCACGAGTTTCAGCCTGCCAATCAACTGGTAGCGCATCAATTATCTCGTCGAGTTCAGTATGAAGCGCAGCGAGCACCTCACTTCTGTCAGTACGAGGCATTGCGGCAGCCTCGTCAATAGTAATATCGTGAAGGAAGAATGGCACTGCACCCCAAAGCATTGTTGCTCTAAAGTAGTGGTTGGCACGAATAAAGCGTGCTTGAGCAACCATATCAGCCCTTTCTTCTTCGGTTAGGTCTGTGGTTAGTTCTACCTTCTCGATAAAGATATTAGTGGTCTTAATCCCACTATATATCCACGACCAGTGGCTCGAAAAGAGAGTAGTACTAGATGTACCCTGCCCAGCACGGATAAGATACTCATCCCAGCTACGGTCACGTTTCGAAATCATATTGCCTGCCAACACCTCGTCGCTCCACATATTATCTATGCTATACATACCGCTATAGGCTGTATTCAGGAACATTTGCGCTCTTTCGGCACTCTGCCAGAACTCATCCTCTGAGAATGCATCACTTGGGTTCTGATCAAGGCTATTACACCCCGAAAGGAGCACCGTAGCCAACATCAAAACTAAGAATTTATTTATATTTTTCATTACTTTATACTTTTAATATTTTTTTGCTATACTTTTAGAATGTAAGTTCAATACCAAATCCATAGTAGTGAGTCGTAGGGTAATTTCTACCACTGTTTGCACCACTGGAACTCATACTAGAGCTAAACTCTGTATCCTCAGGGTCGATAAACGAGTTCTCGCATATCGTAAAGAGGTTTTGCGCATTAACATATAGCTTTAGATGTTCAACACCTATGCGATTCACTAGTTTGCTAGGGAAAGTATAGCCAACCTGTATGTTCTTAAGTCTTAGATAAGCTGCATCTAACAAATAAAGGTCAGAGCTTGTGCGGTAGTTATTTGAAATCGAACCAGCGTCGCTCGAAAGCTGAGGATACTTAGCATCCGTATTAGTAGGAGTCCAGAAGTCAAGCTGGTGTTCGAACATAGTGTAGTAGTAACCTACGTGGTATGGTTCGAGGAGCTCACCACGCAACATCATCTGACGCTCGCCAACACCCTGGAAGAAGACACTAAAGTCAAATCCTCTCCAATTCAATCCATAAGTAAAACCAAAGGTGTATCGTGGGAAGGCGTTACCAAGATATGTCATATCGTCTGAATCAATAACACCGTCACCATTCTGGTCAACAAACTTTAGGTCGCCAGGCGAAACGTCTGCACCTGAAGGAAGTGCTGAATTTTCGATCTCATCGTAGCTCTGGAATATACCGTCAGTTTGGTAGCCATAGTATGAACCAAGTGGGAGTCCAACCCTGTTGAGGTAAATAATCTCATCGCTGGTCGAGTATGACTCGAAACCATCGTAGCTAGTAAGCTTATTCTGAGAGTCAGCTATATTGAAATTAAATGAGTGGTTAACCTCGCCAGTCTTTAGGAAGTAATTAATTGCAAGTTCCCAACCTTGAGTGCGCATAGAGCCTGCATTGTAGTCATTAAGACTAGTACCAAAAATTGCAGGAACTTCTGGACTTACTAGAATGTCGGTAGTGTTTTTGATGTAGTAGTCGAAGTTAAGTTGCAGGCTATTGTTAAAGAATGATGCGTCAAGACCAAGGTTCAAGGTATGCGACACCTCCCAAGTGATATTCTCAGAACCTAGTGAATAATAAGCTCCCGAAGCAGCCTCTCCATTATAGCCATAAGAGTTTGCCGATAACATATATGTGGTTTGATACTGGTAATCTCCCACTGCTTGGTTACCAAGTGTACCGTAACTTGCACGAACCTTTAGATCGCCTACATTTTCATTGTAGTTCTGCATCCACTCCTCTTGGGTGAGCCTCCACGCAAGAGATACCGATGGGAAGAATCCCCAACGCAAATCAGGACTGAACTTTGAAGACCCATCGTAACGGAATGTTGCATCCACAATATATTTGTCATCATAGTCGTAGCCCACCCTACCGAAGAATGAGGTAATGCTGCTACGTGCAGAACTCTCGGGACTCATATAAGAGCTTGTTGGGTCTAGTTCCGTACCCTCACCTTGAATACCTAGGTCTGGGTCAGCATAAAGGTATGCAATCTGATTTGATGCCCAAGTCGACGATTCGTTAGATGCACCCAAAAGTGCCGTAATATTATGCTTGCCGAAAGTTTTCCCAAAGTCAAGCAGAATCTGTGAATTGGTAAGCATACCGTCATAGTTCCACTCATCTGCTGGGAGTGTTGAGTTAATAGGGCGTGCCACGTCGCTATCTGCAGAATCGTAGAAGTTCACAATATTGCGACGAGTGTAGCGGTGGTTGTTATTAACATCAACACCAAAGACTCCCTTAAGAGTAAGCCCTTCGATAATCTTATAGTCAAGCCCAACATTAAGGTTCAGCGTATTATTAGTAGTCTGGTTATAGCCACCCTCCATAAGTTCACCCAGTGGATTCTTCTCTGCCAAGACCTCATTGAGTAGGTACTTATCAGTCTGCTCGTCGTACATAGTGTTGTAGTAGTATGTCGGAACACGTGAGGCATCGGCAATAGCAAAATCAGTATCTGCAGCAGTACTACGATTCTCCTCACGCATATACGAAGCAATCGCAGTGAATTTCCATCTGTCTTTTTCCAGAGTTACGTTACTACGGAAGTTATAGCGTTCAACCCCAAGGTCAGGCCCAACAAAGTTGCTACCTTGGTTGAAGTATCCACCAGAAATCATATAGCTAGAGTTTGAACCACCACCGCTAACCGACACGCCATAGTTCTGTTGAAGGGCAGGTTGCAGAATTTGATCCAAGAAATACTCGCCATTACCATTTTCATAGAGGTCACGAATATCAGCGGCAGAGTATTTTGCATCGTACCCCCCGTTAGTTAACCTTAGGTTATAGAGCGTTGCATTCTCCCACCCCTCGACAGGAGTATAGAGCACCTCAGGCGATTGAACGCCGACCATTGCAGTTGCAGAAATTTTCATCTCTTGGTTGAAGCGTCCCTTTTTAGTGGTTACCAAAATTACACCGTTTGCCGAACGTGAGCCATAGATAGCCGCACTACCCGCATCCTTAAGGATAGAGATATTCTCAACATCATTAGGGTTCAGTTTATTAAAGGTGCTTGCATCTGAGATAATACCGTCAATAACATAAAGTGGAGCGGTGTTATTCATAGTCCCAACGCCACGAATATTGATATTTACACCGTCATCATTAGGATTAAATGACGATTGCTGTATAACCAATGAAGGCGAAGTTCCCTGAAGCGCAAGGCTCATAGAGGAGTTACTGCGCTCAGAAATTGCACCAGACTTGATTTGGTCTACAGCACCCGTGGCTCTCTTTTTGGTAGTTGTGCCATAACCAATAACTACAACCTCGTCGATTGCTTGTGCATCTTGCACCATTACAATGTTGTAGTTGGTGGTGGTAGCCACATCAAGTTTGACTGTAGTGAAGCCAAGGAATGACACCTCAAGTATAGCATCATCAGGGCACTTGATTTCAAAACTACCATCCACTGAGACAGCAACGTAATTCTGCGTGCCAACCTCAAGAACAAGCGCACCAATAACAGGTTCACCACTTTGGTCGACAACTGTTCCCACAACAGTTGTTTTCTGAGGATTTTGCCTCAGAAAACTCTCTGTAGAAGAGTCGTGTATTACTCGCTCAGCATTGCCATATAATGTGGCAAGACCTAAGAGTAAAATAAAGGTAAATTTTTTCATCATCTTTTTTTAGTTTAAGTTAATTATTTAGTTGTTTTTCGTGTATTTTTAGTATATGTCAGATTTTGGTATATTAAAATAATTACAGAATAGCGTTTTTAAAAATTAATCGAAATGCCCGAAACCTTCTATTACAAATATATAAAATCATATTTTACACAAACAACTAAAATAATAAAATGGCACAAACTAGGATGATAATGTCGCAAAATGAGATACCATAAAATGGGATAAAATTACATTATGCACAAAATTGCACAAAAAAACAAGATATTAGGATACTGTTAATAAATTTATATTATATTTGTAGTACCAATAATACCAATCTTACTATGAAAAAAATTGTCCTATTATTATTGCTACTACTATGTGCACCTAAAATGTTCGGTTACAACCTTCGCAACATTTCCAAAAACGAGGGGCTTACAAATAGCTCCGTCCTCTCTATTGCACAAGATAATAAAGGGTATATGCTCTTTGGCACCTGCGACAAACTAAATATCTTTGATGGTATGCAAAGTCGTGCCCTTGATATGAGCTACAGCCAACAACTCATCAATGGACACCTCGTCTTTAGCACTATTCAACTCCGTGATAACAGATACTGCATCCAAACCAACTATGGACTAAATATTCTTGACTCAAATAAAAAACTTCTGAGCTTTGAACGTAAGTATAAAGCTAATACTCACCTCAAACAAGCACAATGCGCCATTCTCTACTTTGTTTCTGAAAGCGGCAAACTCGTTGTGCTGAATAAAGACAATTCATTTAGCGAATTCGACCTTGCTGATATTGAATTTCAAGATATGTTAGATTACTACATTGACAGCGAAAATAAATTCTGGGTCTTTCAATACAACAAACCACCTCAGCTTTACAGCATTAAAATCGAACAAGGTAGTATTATAAGCATAGCCCAAGAACAACAGAATACTATAAATATAGCCACACTCGCAGCTCAAAACTTCGATGAACATCTCCTATACGTTGACTGCAATGGCGACCTTATGATAACTTCTCACCTCAGAAATACTACAACCAAAATTGCCAACATAAAAGATGAGATAGATAAAAAAGGAAGAATTAACTCCATTGCCAAACTGCAAGAAAACTACCTTATTGGTTTCGAACAAGCAGGGCTCTCTGTAATAATGATAGATAAATGGACTGGGGAACAACAATATTTTGAAACTGAGATTAATTCTGGAATCTTTTGTATTGTACCAGACCGCCGCCAAAATATAATGTGGATTGGAACTGACGGACAAGGAGTATATATCTTTTCACAAGAAACATACTCAGTGAAATCCCTTGAAACAAAATCATTCGTAGAACAAGTAAATAACCCAATTAGAGCACTGTATCTCGACCAATACAAACATCTTTGGATTGGAACTAAAGGCGATGGACTCCTGAAAATCGACCAATACAACCACTATAGACCTGTCAACCGAGAAGATGTTGAACGTATAACCACCAGCAACAGCAACCTTTCGGACAACTCAGTCTTCGAAATATGTAAAAGCACCTTTAGAAATAATGTAGCTTGGATAGGAACTTCCAATGGTATTGATTATATTGACATACAAACCAACAGAATCTACAACACGAATCTGCCTATAAATTATATCTATAGTATACTAGAAACCTCACAAAACACCTTATGGGCGGCATCGGTTGGATATGGCATATTTAAAATCAATATAACTAAAAAAAATGGCGAACCCGTATTTAATATTGTTAAAAATCTAACACTAAATAATGGCGAAATATCCTCTAATTACTTCTTTAAAATTGCACCGCAAAACGACTCCACTCTACTGCTTGCAAATCGTGGAGAGGGTTGTTTTATGCTAGACCTTGTGCACGAACAGATAGTTGCATTCCCTCAAACAAACATACAAGATATTAACGAATCCATTGATGATGTCTATTCTGTTATTAGCGACGGCAACTCAAGGCAATGGCTCGCAACTGGTTTCGCTATGGCAGAGTTAGAAAACACTGGGGAATTTAAACTCTTTAGGGAGGGTCCAGGGTTGCTATATGGGCACTCTATACAGGGCATTATACTCGATAACGAACAAGATATATGGGCAACAACTTGTAACGGCATTGTTCGATATGACCACAAAACCAATAGCGCAATGACGCTAGATGCCAACAACGGATTAAACGTTGTAGAATTTAGTAATGGTGCGTGCTACAATGACAACTCCACAGGAACGCTACTCTTTGGAGGCATAAATGGGCTTATTAGCATAGTTAAAGACGCAGAACAAAATCCCGAAGAACAACAAAAAAATATTCTTCGACTCAATACTATTAATATTGATAATCAATGGTACTATAGTGAAGAGATTCTCAATCATCGAAATGAACTGACCATAGAGTATGATCAAGATATTCTAACACTTAGTTTTGCACTACTGGACTATCGCTCTATTACGGACTATATCTTTGAGTATAGGCTTTCACGGGACTCAAAATGGCTTGTGAATAATGGCGATAATGTGCTGAATCTGACCAATATGAAAGATGGGGAGTATGATATTGAGGTCAGAGTGATAAACAGGGTAAATAACAATGTAAGCGAACACTATACTCTGCGACTTGTGGTTAATCCTCCGTGGTGGTTTAGCCGCACTGCTAATATACTGTATATATTGTTCGGCATCTTGAATATAACATACCTTATTTTCTGGCTCCTTCGTCGTAACAAACAAAAACAACTCACACACATCAAAGAACTCACAGACTCTCACCAAAAAGAAGTCTATGAGTCAAAAATTAGAATCTTTAACAATATTGCCGAAGAGTTTACCACTCCACTGACAATCATCTCAACCCCTTGTGAAAACCTTCTGGAATATGGCATAGGCGACAACGTGATCACCAGCAATATGAATATTGTTAAGGAGAACTTCGATAGAATGAAGAATCTAATTCACGATTTCTCGAACTTTAAGGAGTCTCAAATCCCCAATGTTGAGCTGATTATTCAACCAGTGGATGTTGCTTACACAGTGCTCTCGCAAATTGCAACATTCAGCGAAAGTGCCAACGAAAAAGATATTAAATTCGAAACCGACGCACCGAAAAACCTTAAGATTAATACTGATAGAACTATCTTTAATTCATTGGTAAACAACCTTTTGAACTTTGTTATGAGGGAGTCTTTTATGAATCAAAAGATATTGGTAAAAATAACAAATAGTGAATCTAAGGGCGTATGTTTAGCAATACACTATAGTGCACGTGCTACATTGAGCCAAGAGCTTGTTGCATTTCTGGGAAGTTTTAAAGATAATAATGATATTTTTGCGCAGAACCAAGAGCTTCACATCAAGAATCAACTCTCTATACTCTCAACCTATAGCCTCGCCAGAAAGCTCAAAGGCAATGTAAGCTTAGGCTATCACGATAACCTAAGCACTATCACTATATGTCTTACTTCAATGGAACTTTCTGAGTCACAAAGCTTAGAGAAAAGTGACAAGGAGCCTGACTATAGCCTTAAAAAGGTAATACTGATTGTTGATGATAGTAGTGAAATGCTAGAATATTATCGCCACTTATTAGAGCACGACTATAATATAGTAACGCTCTTTAATCCGCTTGACGTTGAGGATAAAATATTGGAGCTTAGTATAGAACTGCTAATGATGAGTACAAAAATTATTGCACTCGACGACTTTGCACTAGTTCGCCGAATTCGCAATAATCCATTGACCATTAAGATTCCGATTCTTGTTATATCAAATAAGAAGGATGCTAATGAAAAAACTAGGGCTATTGATGCAGGAGTACAGATGTACCTTACAAAACCCTTTAGGGATGATTATTTAGTAAGTGCAGTTCGCAATAATATTGACAGAAGTGAAGAGCTTAACGCCTACTTAAATTCACCAATTTCGTCGTTAGAGGTTGTCAAGGGCAAGACTCTACATAAGGAGCAGAAGCGTTTTATGGTTCAGCTCACCGAGATAATTAGCCAGAACATACAGCGAGAGGATCTTAGTGCAGATTACATAGCTTCACAAATGAATATCAGTACTCGCCAACTCTATCGCAAGATAAAGGAGGTTGAGTCACGCAGCATTAAGGCTATCATTCAAGATGTTCGCTTGCAGTATGCGGCACGCCAACTTCGCAATACGCTTCTTACAATAGATGAAATAATCAACACTTCTGGATTTACAAGTAGGTCGAGTTTTTACAGGGTATTTCAGCAGCGGTATGGAGTGTCTCCTGGCTTATATCGGAGTGATAATCCGACACGAGAGTAGTGTTGAACGCCTACGAGAAATGGACTTCTAAAAATTGACCCCACGGCAGACTCTAATTGAAGCGTTTGAAGAATTATTGGCAATTTATCGGCAAAATAAGATGTCAAAAAAGCTAACAGCCTACTAGTAAGGTTATTAGCTTTTTGTATCGTACTCTGGGCGGGACTTGAACCCGCACGAACATTACTGCTCAAAGGATTTTAAGTCCTTCGTGTCTACCATTCCACCACCAGAGCCTCATAAAATCAAAAAGGTAGGGCCCCTGACCCTACCCCCTGTGAGCGGAAAACGAGACTCGAACTCGCGACCCCAACCTTGGCAAGGTTGTGCTCTACCAACTGAGCTATTTCCGCATTATGTAAGGAGCTTTGCCCCCTGTTATCTAAGGAGCTTTGCCCCCTGTTATCTAAGGAGCCTCGCCCCTTGTTTGTGAGTGCAAATATATGACAAAAAATTTAATCTACAAAATAAAATTGCAAAAAAATTAAAAAAAATAACTGCGGCAAAGTTTTTGCGCTACATAATTTCCTGCTAATCACTAAGGGGGGGGGCTTTTGAAACTATGGACAAAATTACAATTAAACATCTGGCTGGGATGGACTTTCGAGCCAATATTAACGAACACGGTCAGGAAATTATACTTGATGGCACCATTAAACCGTTACTTCTTGTAGCACTGGGAGGGTGCACGGCGATGGATTGCGCTTCTTTGATACGCAAAAAACGTGTTGATGTTGCGGAGTTCGAGGTTAAGGTAGAGGCGAAACTCTCTAGTGAAAGGCCCTATATTTACACTACATTTCGTGTTATTTATTGCTTTAGGACGCACGATATTCCCACTAAGCAGACTCTTGAGAAGTTGCATCGTATTGTAGAGATGAGTCAAGAGAGGTATTGTTCTGTGGCAGCTATGTTGCGTAAGGTTGCGCCTGTTTGTTATTGTATATTGGTGAATGATCAGCGTTTAGAGAGGTGTGTATGTCGCAGTTTTTAGTGGGGGGGGTAGTTCCTTTAATGATATAGCTTTAGTCTGTAATAATACAAGCTATAACAAACTTTCAACACAAAAGCCCCCTCAGGGAAATATCCCCAAGAGAGCCTCCACTCAAAACAACTATACTAACTCTTAAGTTAAAGTGTTGAAAAAGAAAACTTTTTTCTAAAGAAAATTTTGAAAAAAAGCAAGGAATTAATATACTGTATTCTGTGGGTCAAAATTAGTCCAACCAGTCATCCAGTTGCTAGACGCTGACTCAGTCGGAGCAAATGCGCCGCTGTAATCTACCTGCTCAAAACCACTTGCAACTAGCGAATTTGTCCACACTGCCGAAGTTGCTGCAACACTCGAAGCTGAAGGAATTGCATTTGGTGCAACCAAGTTTTGAGGATCACCTTGTAGATTAAGAGCTGCGATGGTTGCAAGCGGAGAAACATTACCTTCGCCAGCCTTGTTCCAAATTGCCTCAACTACCGAAGTAGAAGTTCCTTCTGGGAATACATCGCTATTATTTGTTGCAGAGTCACTGAAATCGTGAACCATACCTGCCATTACATTACCACCTAGCGCACCACGCTCAAGAGCAGCCTCCTGAGTTGAAGAACTCTTATCATTATCAACATTCAAACCGATTGGATAACCCATTACTACTGAGTTAAAGAGGCTTAGGCGAGAGTTACGACGGATTTGGATTGCGTTTTGGAAGAAGCCAGAACCGTGCTCAGAACCCTTGTCAGTGTAGTTAGTTGGGTCAGAAACTGGGCCAACGATAGTTACGTTAGAGAATACTGCCGAAGTGAAAGGCTCTGCTGTAGAAGCTGAAGAGTTGTTGTCAGTTTCGAAACCGTTAGAAGCAGATTTGTCTGCATACTCAGGGTCATTAAGACCGAAAAGGAACTGTAGTTTACCAGAGTAACCGTTGTCAGCATCGAAAGTATCATCCCAAGTACCAAGAGCAACAAGGTGAGTAGCGTTTACAGTACCACCGAACCATTCGAAGCTATCATCCTTTGCATACGATACTTGAACGTGGTCGATTTTAGTGCCAGAACCAACCGAGCCAAGAGTAATACCGTTGATTTCGTTGTCAGTAGAGTACTCGATACCACCGAACTCAACACGAACATAGCTAAGGATACCTGAATTGTCAGCGTCGTCAGTACCACCGTGGTTAGAGCTAACACCACCTTCGATAGTCATCTCACCTTGGTTGTTAGTTGCTCTACCTAGAATGATAAGTCCACCCCAGTCACCAGGGCTACGCTCACCTGGAGCTTTCTCTGAAGTAAATACGATAGGCTCGCTTGCAGTACCTTGTGCCATAATCTTACCGCCACGCTCGATAATAAGAGTAGCTTTAGTGAATTGGTCACCTTTGATGATTGTACCAGCAGGGATAGTAAGAGTGTTACCGTCAGTTACGTAAACGAAACCACGAAGTTCGTAAGTACCCTTCTCTAGAGTAACGTCACCATTGATTTCGAATCTTTCAGAACCGTCACCAATTACATTGTCTACTACGTACTGATCTTCTTGTGGGTTTTCAGTACCGTTGTTGTCATTGTTGTTGTCATTACAGCTAGTCAAAGCTACTGACATACCTAGAAATGCTGCTGCTACGAAAGCTGCACTTTTAATGATTTTTTTCATCTTGTTTTGTTTGTTTTGTTTGTTTTTTTTATTTATTTGTTATTAAAATTTTACTGATAGTGAAAGTGATGCCGAGATGCCCTCTCTATACTCACGGGTCACTTGCTCACGAGTGTACTGTACGCCATCCACTGTGATAGTTGGGAACTGCATCAACACTACTGGAGAGTTTAATAGGTTTTTTATCCCTAGTTTAGCTTCGAAACGCTCTCCAAAGGTCTTACCGATTGTTAGGTCAAGCATATTGCGTGGCATTTCATACGAGTCTGGTAGGTAAGAGTCTAGGTCAGAAGCGTCGATTGTAGTAGTCTTACCGATACCCATAATACGCTTACCAATCACATTGTAAAGGATTGATGCCGAGAGTCCTAGTTCCTCTTTGCTGTCGTAGTAGAACCCAGCATTGATAATGTAAGGAGATTGTCCTTGAAGCGGACGTGAGCGTTGTGTCACTAGCCCATCGTTTTTGAACTCTACCTCGCTAATTACATAAGCACCGTTAAATACAAATGCTAGTTCAGGAACTCCGAGGAAGTCTAGACGCTTGCGAATATCAACCTCCACACCTGCTGAGTACGCTGCATCAGCATTTTCGTAAGAGTAACGGTACGTACCACCCATATCGGTGAATGTCCACTCAATAGGATTTGTAAAGTGCTTGTAGAAGACCCCTACACTAATGATTTCGCCAGCTGTTGGATAGTATTCATAGCGAAGGTCAAGGTTGTCAATCACTGCCATTTCAAGCTCGGTATTACCCTGAACCTCTGCATTAAGGTCATAATCATAGTAGACTGAAGGCGACACCTCACGGAACTCTGGGCGATTCACCGTGCGACCATACGAGGTGCGTAGTGTATGACGCTTATTCACATTGTAGGCAATATTCAGCGCAGGAAGGATCGAGAGTTCATTGTAATTGTTATCTACCATTAGTTCGTATGATGGGTCAAGCGACATGTCATAGCGAAGGTTCATATTCCATAGCTCCACACGTGCTCCAACATCGAAGATAAACTTGCCGATAGGTAGTGTAGTTGTCACATAACCAGCACCCACAAAGTACTCACCCGTATAGGAGTTCTGCTTAGAACCAGACTCATCCATATAGACTAGTCCACTACCCTGTCCTACCCACTCTGAGCTAACTCTATCCTCTAAGCTAGAGTTAAAATAAGTGTCCTTTTGAGATTGATTCAAGTTGTCTTCCATATAGGTAAACTCCCTTGCGTTGTAATTACGATCACGGTACTCTGCAAAGAGACCTGCTTTGAGCGTAGGCATCCAGCTATCACCCATAAAGCTCTTCTTGTAGTTCAGTGCTCCTGAGAAGATATTATCCGATAGCTCCTCGTAGTAACGACTAATATTGCTATCTGTTACGTACATCGACTCACCCTCTGCTGGTGCATAGTTCGCTTGGTCTAGGACAATGCGACGGTCTGGCTCGTCACGGTATGCGTAAGAGTAGGTACCATTCCAATCAAAAACATTTGAGTTATCTGAACCAAACTTATGGTTACCCGATAGCTGACCCGTGTATGTCAGGCGTGAGCTATAGAAATACTCAAGTTCACGTTGGTAGTAGTCGCCACTCACAGTACTAAGACCTGTACGCTCCCCAAAACTGTTCTTGCCCATTACGTTCAGTAGGTTATGGAACTCAAACTTATTCTCTGGATTTAGCTGGAATACCCAGTTATTCATCGCACCGAAGTTAACCTCCTGAGAGTATTTGTTATCAATATAGTCTTTCTCCAGAACTGACTCATCTAAAGAAGTGTCGTAGAGAGCGTAGCGGCGGTTAACCTCGTTAAGCACGCTAGAGTACTTAGTCTGGTAGTTAGCCGAAAGCACCATTGATAGTTTTTCTGAGAATTTCGATTCCCACTGTACCGATGCCTTAAGGTCTGGAAGAGGACGGAAGGTGCTAGTGCTCCAGTCGCTATTAAAGCCGTTATTATATAGGTTTGTTAGTTGTGTAGCATCAGTCACGCTACCCAAGTTTGAAGGGAAGTCTGAGCCCAAGTTACGTGAGTTATCAAAACCCATCCACTCGGTAGATGATCTGTAACCCATTGTCACATCGTTGAATGTGCTTATAGAGTTGATGCCTGTTCCAATAGAAAGCTTCACGGAGCCTTTATCTGCAACGCCCTTTGTCGAGATGTTGATAAAGCCACCACTAAAGTCACCTGGCAGGTCTGCTGTAAAGGACTTTGAGATAACAATATTATCAATATTGCTACTTGGAATAATATCGAACGAGAAGGCACGACCGTCAGCCTCGGTACTTGGCACCGAACCGCCGTTAATCCACACGTTGTTATAGCGTTGCGCCAAACCACGCACCACAATAAAGCGTCCATCAATCATCGAGATACCAGGAATACGCTTGACTACCTCGCCTGCATCGCTATCCGAGGTCTTAGAGATTTGGGTGCTTGAGATACCGACTGCCACTGCATTGGTTTGTCTAAGCGAGGCAATCATTGCAGTTTCGGTGTTTTGTCTGCGGCGTCTTACAACCTGAACACTTTCAATGCCGATTGCATCAGGCTCTAGGGTTACTGTTATATCGTTGTAGCTTTCTACTCTAACCTCAACGGTTTTGTTACCAGCGTAGCTTACTTGCAGGGTTGCTGGGAGTTCCACGCCTTCGATTATAAAGTTACCATCAATATCAGATGCAACAACTTTTGCAGGGTTTTCCATTACGACTACTACTGCACCAATAACAACATCATTGGTTGCGCTGTCCATCACCTTACCGTTTAGGGGTTCTTGAGCGAAGGTTGTCATCACAGCACCTAATAGTACTAGTGAGAGTGACATTAAAAATCTTAACTTTTGCTTTTTCATTTGGTTTCTTTAAAAAATTACTTTCTTGTTTCGGGGGCAAAAGTATAGTGAAGATGTTACATTAAGTTTACGTGGGGGTTACGCTTTTATGACTATTTTATTACGTGATTGTAACGGTGGTAGGGGGGGGTAAGAGCTTGTATTATTACGAACTAAATGATTAAAGTTTTTTGGTTCTTTTGTTCACAAAAGAACGATGGAATCAGTCCGCTAGAGCAATAGCAAGGCGGATGCCTTGCCTAAAAATCAAAAGACAAAAATCTTTCGGTTGCACAACCGAAA
>JAWXTM010000021.1:0-30961 GCA_044433505.1 Rikenellaceae bacterium | reverse complement strand
CTTTCGGTTTTACAACCGAAAGATTTTTGTCTTTGATTTTTAGGCAAGGCATCCGCCTTGCTATTGCTCTAGCGGACTGATTCCATCGTTCTTTTGTGAACAAAAGAACCAAAAAACTTTCTTGACTTAGTCTGTTATAATACAAGCTATAACAAGCTTTCATCACCAAAGGGTCACTACTACCCCCACCAACACAAAAAAACGAGGATGACTAATCTCTTAGCCACCCTCGCTTTGCTCCTCAACAAGGACTTGAACCTTGGACCCCCTGATTAACAGTCAGGTGCTCTAACCAACTGAGCTATTGAGGAATATGTTACCCTCTGAGTACCTAAAATACCCTCGGGGTTTGTAATTCGTGGGCAAAGGTAGAAAAAAATTTTCAATTTTGCAAAACAAAAATGAAATAACCCCCATTTTTTTTCTATCTAATACCCACTATATCATTTTTTCGTTCTTTATCACCCTCACTCTCTTTCCATTCCATATCTGCCTCTCTCCCCACTTCTCTCCCCACTTCTCTCACCCACTTCATCTCTCCCCCCGTCTCACCCCCCTGTGCCCAGGACTGGACTCGAACCAGCACGACGTAAACCGTCACTACCCCCTCAAAGTAGCGTGTCTACCAATTTCACCACCTGGGCTTTTTGGTCGCTAGGGTCTTAAATTATATCAAATAATAAAGAGCCTTTAGCCACTCCCTAAAGCAGTGCTGCTGTTAAGCGGTGATGCTCGGGAGTGCAAATGTAGGCAAAAAAAATGAAAAAATAATAAGAATTTTTAAAAAAAATCGTAACTTTGTCGGTAGAAATATTGCAAAACTTAGAAAATCAAATAGTTATGATTGAAATTATTTTTCCTGATGGATCGAAAAGGGAGTACGAAAGTGGTGTGACTCCTATTCAGGTGGCTCAGAGCATATCCCCTAGGTTGGCAGCAGAGGTGCTGGCTTCTAGCGTGAATGGAGAGAGCTATGACCTACAAAAACCTATTGTAGAGACTTCGACGATTGAGCTGTATAAGTGGGATAATGAAAAGGGACAGCAGGCGTTTTGGCATAGTTCGTCGCACTTGTTGGCGGCAGCTTTGGAGGAGCTTTACCCTGGTATTAAGTTTGGTATAGGGCCCTCTATTGAGACGGGGTTCTACTATGATGTGGATAGCCCAAAGGTTATTACTGAGGCTGATTTGGTGGTTATCGAAAAGAAGATGTTGGAACTTGCTAGAACTTCGCAGTGCTTCACTAGAGAGGAGATTAGCAAGGCTGATGCCGTTGCAAAGTACACCGAAAAAGGTGATGAGTATAAACTTGAGCTGATTGAAGGCTTGGAGGATGGTACTATTACTTTCTTTACTAATGGAGGCTTTACAGACCTTTGTAGAGGACCTCACTTGGTGAATACCTCAATTATTAAGGCTGTGAAACTTACGGCAGTTGCTGGTGCTTATTGGAGAGGTGACGAGAAGAGAAAGATGCTTACACGTATATATGGTGTGACTTTCCCTAAGAAGGCTCTCTTGGATGAGTATCTAGAGAAGATGGAGGCTGCAAAGGCTCGTGACCACCGTAAATTGGGTAAAGAACTTGAGCTATTCACCTTCTCGGAGAGAGTGGGTAAAGGTCTGCCATTGTGGTTGCCAAAGGGTGCGGCTCTTAGAGAAAGACTAGAGAATTTCTTGAAAGAGGTGCAAAAGAAATATGGTTATGAGCAGGTTATTACTCCTCATATCGGTATGAAAGAGCTGTATGTGACAAGCGGTCACTATGCAAAGTATGGTAAGGATAGCTTCCAACCGATTCATACCCCAGAGGAAGACGAAGAGTTCTTGCTAAAGCCTATGAACTGCCCTCACCACTGTGAGATATATAAGCACAAGCCACGCTCGTATAGAGATTTACCAGTAAGGTATGCTGAGTTCGGTACGGTTTATAGATATGAGATGAGTGGCGAGCTTCACGGTCTTACCCGTGTGAGAGGCTTTACTCAGGATGATGCGCACATCTTCTGCCGCCCAGACCAACTCCTCGACGAATTTAAAAAGGTTATTGATATTGTACTATATATATTTAAGACCCTGAAGTTCGAAGATTTTATTGCACAGGTATCGCTACGTGACCCAGAAAATACCGAAAAGTATATCGGTAGCGACGAAAATTGGGATAAAGCAGAGTCTGCAATTATTGAAGCAGCAGCTCAGAAAGGTCTCAAGACAGTTGTGGAGACTGGCGAGGCAGCATTCTATGGCCCTAAGCTAGACTTTATGGTGCGTGATGCTATCGGCAGAAAGTGGCAACTCGGTACAATTCAGGTTGACTATAACCTGCCTGAACGCTTCGAGCTAACCTATCGTGGCAATGACGACACAGACCACCGCCCAATTATGATCCACCGTGCACCATTCGGTTCGATGGAGCGTTTTGTGGCAGTACTTTTGGAACATACAGCAGGTAAATTCCCTCTTTGGCTTACTCCTCAGCAAGTTGTAGTGATGCCAATTTCAGAAAAATACAACGAATATGGCTCAAAAGTTGTAGAATTGCTAAAAAATTACGATATTCGCGCTCTCGTAGACGATCGAAATGAAAAAATTGGTCGAAAAATACGTGACAATGAGATGAAAAGAATCCCTCTACTACTAGTAGTTGGCGAGAAAGAAGCAGAGAATGGAACAGTGGCGGTAAGGCTTCAAGGTGAAGGAGATAAGGGAGTTATGAGTGTCGAAGACTTTGCGGCAATGGTAAGCGGTATGGTCAAAGATGAACTAAAACCAATAGATGCCTAAGGCGTAGTTTATAAGCCCAAAGAGTATCCAAAAAATGAAATGTGGGAGTTAAGGGGGGGGTGTAAAATCCCCCCGACTCTTGATAAAATAAAAACCATTTAAAAACTTTAAAGCAATAGCACTACCTTACAAAAAACCAGTCGTTGGTGGCGGTAGACCACACCAAAGAGGCGGACGCAAAATAATTGAACCGGCTCACAAAATTAATGACAAAATTACCGCAAGAGAAGTACGCCTAGTGGGCGATAATATTCCTGAACAAGGTGTGTTCTCAGTGCGTGAAGCACTCAGACTAGCCGATGAACTGGAACTCGACTTGGTGGAAATCTCACCAAACGCCGAACCTCCAGTGTGTAAAATTATCGACTACCAAAAGTTCCTCTACCAACAAAAAAAGAAACAAAAAGAGATTAAAGCTAATGCTGCCAAGATTGTGACCAAAGAAATCCGCTTTGGCCCTAATACTGACGAGCACGACTATAATTTCAAGCTCAAACACGCTGAGAACTTCCTCAAAGAAGGCTCAAAAGTTAAGGCTTATGTATTCTTTAAGGGTCGCCAAATTGTCTTTAAAGAACAGGGGGAGATTCTACTGCTGAAGTTTGCCCAAGAACTCGAAGAGCTTGCTAAAGTAGACTCAATGCCTAAACTCGAAGGCAAGCGTATGATTATTATGCTATCGCCTAAGACTAAAAAATAAACATACAACTTTAATTATACACAAAAAACAAGAAGAACAATGCCAAAGATGAAGACAGTTTCTGGTGCTAAGAAGCGTTTTACGCTAACTGGTTCTGGAAAAGTAAAGCGCAAACACGCTTTCAAAAGCCACATCCTAACTAAAAAAACTATCAAACAAAAACGTAACTTGACTCACACAGGTACAGTATGCGAAGTTAATACTCCTGCGGTTAAGTTGATGCTTGTTAAATAGTTTCTTTATTAGAATGGGAACGGGGGGCTATTAATGTAGTAGGGAGCGCCTCCAAAGAACAAAAGCAAGCTGCCCAAAAGAACAATTTTAAACAATGATTACCTAAGTCAGAAAAGAGCCTTACGAAAAGGCCACTTAGTAGTCGAAAAAACATTTAAAAAAATGCCAAGAAGTGTAAATGCGGTTGCCTCTCGTGCCCGCAGAAAAAAAATGCTAAAACTTGCCAAAGGTAATTTTGGTAGCCGTAGCAACGTATGGACAGTTGCAAAGAATACGGTAGAAAAGGGTCTAGTGTATGCTTACCGTGACCGTAAGAATAAAAAACGTACTATGCGTGGAATTTGGATTGTCCGCCTAAATGCAGCAGTTCGTGCTGAAGGTATGACATACTCAGAATTTATGGGTAAAGTACACAAAAAAGGTATTGCACTTTCTCGTAAGGTATTGGCTGATTTGGCTATGAATCATCCAGTTGCTTTCAAAGAGATTGTAAATACTGTAAAGAAATAGTAACGTTAAAAAAGCGTAATCAAAGTTGATATGTATAGTGAGGGTTGTTCCGCAGAGGGGCAGCCCTCTTTTTTTTGGGGGTTTGGAAAAAAAATCTTCGATTTTTTTTGTTTGTCGTTCCTCCAAACCCCCAAAGCTATTACTCTGATTTTAGCTCTGGTTTAGTGCTCTAGCTTAGGGGACTGTCCGTCCCCTAAAACCCCTGAGATACTTATCTGTTAGCCAAAAAGCCACCAAAAAGCTTTTGAAGCGTGAAATGTTACGTGAATTTCTAGAAAGCTCTGATTCTTGGGGTCAAAGGTGAGAATTGCCACAGTGTTTTTTGTTGACATTTTGCTAGCTTAGTTTGCAAAGGTTGTGTAAGCCTCGTTTAGAGCCAAAAAACACGCAATTCTCCCTATTTTTGATTTTCTTTTTCCCCAAGAATCACAGCTTAAGAAATTCTACGGAACACTCCAGAGCTTCGGTTTAGTTTGTTCGAATCAGTAGTTCAGAAGCAATGGGGGATGACGCCGGCGGAAGATTGTTTCGGCGAGTGGAACGAGCGGAAGCGGTCTGCCGCTGTGGGGCGGCGTCATCCCGCAGTGCTTCGCACTTTTATTTAGCTCTAATATAGTACTCTAGTTTTTAAATTATTCTATGCTGGTTCTAGCAAACTAAACCGAAGCTCTGGAGTGTTCCATAGAATTTCTTAAGCTGTGGTTCTTGGGGAAAAAGAAAATCAAACAATAAAGAAGAATTGCGTGTTTTTTGGCTCTAAACGAGGCTTACACAACCTTTGCAAACTAAGCTAGCAAAATATCAACAAAAAACACTGTGGCAATTCTCACCTTTGACCCCAAGAACCACAGCTTTCTAGAAATTCACGTAACGCTTCAATGCTTCAAAGGGTTTTTGGATACTTTTTGACCCACAAAAAGTATCTCGGGGGGTCAGGGGGGTGAAACGCCCCCTGAGCTAGAGCAATACAATAGAGCTAAAAAAAAGAGTACTACAATAGGGCAATAGCTTTGGGGGTTTGGGAGGAAAATCTTCGATTTTCCAGTTTGGTCTTCGCCCAAACCCCCAAAGATTTTTCGTTTTTTTAGTTTGCTAGCATACCGCCTGCCATCGTTCTTTTGTGAACAAAAGAACCAAAAAACTTTCATTATTTAGTTCGTAATACTACAAGCTAAAACTAAAGCACCACACCAGAGTAATAGCTTTGGGGGTTTGGAAAAAAATCTTCGATTTTTTTGTTTGTCGTTCCTCCAAACCCCCAAAAGATTTTTTATGGGAGTTTGTGCTAGCTTTCGGTTTGCAACCGAAAGATTTTTGTCTTTGATTTTTAGGCAAGGCATCCGCCTTGCTATTGCTCTAGCGGACTGATGCCATCGTTCTTTTGTGAACAAAAGAACCAAAAAACTTTAATCATTTAGTCTGTAATACTACAAGCTATAACTAAAGCAATACAATAGTGCTCTAGCTTTGGGGGTTTGGAAAAAAAATCTTCGATTTTTTTGTTTGGTCTTCGCCCAAACCCCCAAAGATTTTTATTGGAGTTTGTACTAGCTTTCGGTTGTGCAATCGAAAGATTTTTGTCTTTGATTTTTAGGCAAGGCATCCGCCTTGCTATTGCTCTAGCGGACTGATGCCATCGTTCTTTTGTGAACAAAAGAACCAAAAAACTTTAATTAGTCGAGCCTTAAAAACGAGCAAATCCGATCTCAGTAATCTTACGAGATCGGATTTTTGCAATGATATAGCTAGAAACATTTAGCATATAGCTACAAATGTATAGCCACAAAAAAGCCATTGCTCTTTTGAAATTGAATGCAGCGGCGGCAAGCATTACATTTATTGCATCACCAAATAACCCCTTGTAAAAGTTGAGGTTTAGTCTATGATCGCTCTTTAGGTGTCCAATAATAGGTTCTATAGCAGCTCGTTTACGGAATAATTTTCGCTTCTTCTCTTTCTGATAACGGCTATCCTGTGCTGATGGTGAGGATGGTATTACTAGCTCGGTTGTTTCGTACCATTTACGCCCACGATAACCTCTATCTCCAGCCAATTTATTCGGTCTATATCCTGCTATACGCTCCGTCTGCTCTAGTGATTTTTCGACCGTATGACCGTCGTACTCCTTGCGGAATGAAAGTGCGCCGATAATCAAACCCTCCATAGTACGTATAATCGACACCTTATTTCCAAACTCATATTTCTTATGTTCCTTGCCTTTGCTAATACACTCTACCTCAGGCTCGTGTATAGAGTATATTTTATCTTTACTGTTTCTGCGTTGCTGTAAAATACGATTATAAAGTTCTAATTCTTTTCTACGTGGACTATCTTCACTCAGGTTGCGCTCCAGTTCTCTGACCAACCTGCCTGCAATTGTCTTGACTTTTTTGTCAGCTTTTTGTGCTTTCTTATAGTTCTTTGGATGGTTGCGAAATCTCTGGTCGATAGATAATTTTTTGAGCGTTCGAGTGTAGCTTTGTCGCATAGGTAAATTTTCCTCTTTGGCTATATCTTTGCACTTTTTGATAATCTTCTTGTGAAGTTTTGCATCAGTTGGGTATGTGATATTCTTCTCTTGAACTGTTGCGTCAATAAAAGCTGTACCTCCTCCATTTTTATCGTCATCGTTATGTTCTTGGTTGACCCTAATGCTCTCTTGCAAAATTAGCTCAATACCTCTCTCTCCAATTCGTTTGCGGAAGTGTACAAGTTCAGACGCATCGCAAGGAAAACTAGGCACGAAACTAGGATAACCGCAAAAGTACTGATAATAAGAGTTTTCCGACCATTGCTCAACAACAGATTCATCAGAAATATTTCTAACGTGCTTCAAGATGAGCAGACCCACCATCAAGCGAATAGGTTTAGCAGGGCGAGATGGTTTTGATGAATAGAGGGGAGTAAACTCACGCTCAAACATTTGCCAATCAATTAGATTCGCAAGTTTAAAGATTGGGTTGTTGTGATCCAGTTGATCTTCAAATGAAGAAAAAAGCGAAGTTTGATCTCTTCTAATAGGTGTTGGTTTCATAGACAATATCTGCAAGTTTTATAGCACAAAGATACGAAAACTTGCAGATATTTCCAAATATTATACAGGTTATTTTACTGATATTCTGATTGTTAAGTACTTTTTAAGGGACGACTAATTAAAGTTTTTTGGTTCTTTTGTTCACAAAAGAACGATGGAATCAGTCCGCTAGAGCAATAGCAAGGCGAATGCCTTGCCTAAAAATCAAAGACAAAATCTTTCGGTTGTACAACCGAAAGCTAGTGCAAACTCCAATAAAGTCTTTTGGGGGTTTGGAGGAACGACAAACAAAAAAATCGAAGATTTTTTTCCAAACCCCCAAAGCTAGAGCACTATTGTAGTGCTATAGTTTCAGCTTGTAGTATTACAGACTAAAATAATTAAAGTTTTTTGGTTCTTTTGTTCACAAAAGAACGATGGAATCAGTCCGCTAGAGCAATAGCAAGGCGGATGCCTTGCCTAAAAATCAAAGACAAAATCTTTCGGTTGTAAAAACCGAAAGCTAGTACAAACCCCCATAAAAAATCTTTTGGGGGTTTGGAGGAACGACAAACAAAAAAATCGAAGATTTTTTTTCCAAACCCCCAAAGCTAGAGCACTATTGTATTACTTTAGTTATAGCTTGTAGTATTACAGACTAAATAATGAAAGTTTTTTGGTTCTTTTGTTCACAAAAGAACGATGGAATCAGTCCGCTAGAGCAATAGCAAGGCGGATGCCTTGCCTAAAAATCAAAGACAAAAATCTTTCGGTTGCACAACCGAAAGCTAGTACAAACTCCCATAAAAGTCTTTGGGGGTTTGGAGGAACGACAAACAAAAAAATCGAATGATTTTTTCCCAAACCCCCAAAGCTATAGCTCTGGTTTAGTGCTCTAGTTTTAGCTCGTAGTATTACAGACTAAAATGATTAAAGTTTTTTGGTTCTTTTGTTCACAAAAGAACGATGGAATCAGTCCGCTAGAGTAATGAGCAAGGCGGATGCCTTGCCTAAAAATCAAAGACAAAAATCTTTCGGTTGTAAAACCGAAAGCTAGTACAAACTCCCATAAAAATCTTTTGGGGGTTTGGTCTGTAATACTACAAGCTAGAACAGACTAAAACTAAATCATAAAAGGGTCTATACCCCCCCTACAATCCCAAAATAACAGAAAAATGCCCCCTAACCTGAATCTTAGGAAACTTACTGTATATCCCAAAAACCGTTGATCCAGAACCACTCATCGCCGAATAAAGTGCCCCACTGTCATAATGCAACTGCTTTAACTCCCCTAAAATAGGGTATCTCCTAAACATAGGCTCTTCAAAATCATTTTTTAACACACCTCGCCACTCTTCAATAGGCCGACCAATAGCCTCACGTGGCATAACCTCAGGCTCACGTGGAGTAACAAGACGATATGCCTCAGCCGTAGAAACATTTACCTCAGGCTTTATTAAAGCAAGGTAGTATCCGCTCAAATCAAGATCAACGGGCGAAAGAATCTCACCCCTAGAAGTGGCAAGTGCAGCACGCTCCCTTACAAAAAATGCGGTATCACTCCCCAACTTTGCACTATGCCTCTCAAGCTCATCGTCGCTGAGACCAAGCCCAAAGAGCCTATTTGTAATCTTTAGCACTGTGGTGGCATTAGCCGATCCTGCCCCAAGACCTGCACCAAAGGGTATGCGCTTATGAAGATGAATATCAACCCCTTGTGGCACACCATAACTCTCGACCATTGACCGATAAGCCCTGACACACAAGTTCTTTTCCATAGGGCAGTCAACCACTATCCCAGAGTTCGAAAAACTGAGCTTATCGCCCCCATTCTCCACAATCTCCACAATGTCGCAAAGCTCGCTGTTTGCCACTGGATAAAAAACACTCTCTAGCTCCGTGAAGCCATCCTCTCGCCTAAAAAGAAGGCTTAGTGAGAGATTAATTTTGAAATTACTAGAATATATCATACCTTTGTCTTTGAGTTATAGGCTATTATTAATTCAAAGGGGCATAAAAAACTGCCCCTGCAAAACAAATACAAAGGTATGAAAAAAAATCTCTTAATTCTATTGGCTACACTTTTTTGTGCAGCAGCATCCGTTCGCAGCAGTAGTGCGCAAGGACAACAGGTTATTAATTTTGGTGTGAAAGCTGGGGTAAATCTTGCTTATGCAGGCAGTTTGACTAATTTTTCTACCGAAGGAGGTATGAACTTTACGGGTGGTGTATTTTTGGAGTTTCGTCCGCTACGCTTTATCGGTATTAATGCCGAGGCACTCTATCGTGCCAGTAATTTTGATATTACAGGTGATATTATCGACGGAGTTAACACCAAGCTAAATGTTAAGCTGAATGCTATTGACGTGCCTATTATGGCTAAGTTGTATTTGATTGGAGGGCTTTCGGTAAATGTGGGTGTGATGCCTACATTCCTATTGCCATCGGGTATGCAGACAAGCGAGGGTCAGGAGTTGGATACTGATTTCAATTCGGTTGGAGTTTCCATACCAGTGGGTTTGAGTTGTCAGCTAGGCTTTGGGCTGTTGCTTGATTTGCGCTATAACTTTGGTCTAACCAACATCAATTCAATCAGTGAGATTGGCACACTAACTCATAATATCACAGAGAATATGAAGGGCGAGACGATTGCTCTTACTCTAGGTTGGAGATTCTAGGGGTTTATAATGTTTTCTAACACATAAAAAAGCACTGGTTCTGGGGTAAAATACTCCTAAAGCAGTGCTTTTTTATGTGTTAGAAAGTTACTGTTTTTTATTAATCATTCATTTCTAGCCTCTTTGAGAGCCTTGTCGTAGTTCACTATCCTACTGTGGGAGTTGCTGTCCACAACAAGGAGTGTTATTAGAAAGGCTATGGCGGTTATCGAGATAGCTCGCCACGTAGGTTTGTCGACAAATATAATCAGCAGGGCTGCTGCTACGATAAGTATCGGAATCCAGACGAAGATGGTCTTTTCGGTGCTTGCGATAGTGCTTTGGGTGCGTTCTATTTCAGAGGCGATAAACTCTGTACGATTTTCGTTGTATGCTTTTTGGAAGGTTTTTAGGCGTGAGTAGTTGTTGTAGGTGAGTCCTCCACCGATAATGAGTAGCAATCCACCGCACACGGCAAATGGTGTGATGTATGCCCTTGCAATTTCGGTTTTGCCGAGTTGCCAGAAGCCGATAGAGATAATTATAAATATCACCCCTGCGACGATAAAAAGTTTTGACGAGAAGATTTCGTCCTTTGCCCACTGTGAGGCTACGCTAAGAATATCCATAATGTTTAGTGTTTTTCAGCTGCTCAAATTGCTGTAACTTTATATTATCCTTGATCGAGTAACCCTTCAAAAGATGCTCTTTTAGGACTTTATTTGCCCAAATGCGGAATTGAGTTGCATTCTTGGAGTTCACTCTATAGCCTACCGATAGGATTGCATCAAGATTGTAATAAAAACCTTGTCGAACCTGCGATTTATTCTGTATAGCCCCGTGCTGAGTGGTTATTTCCATTTTGGAAACAACCACTTCTTCAATTAATTCACCTTCAGCAAATATTTTCTTTAAGTGTTTGTTGATAGCTGGTACTTTAACCCCAAAAAGCTCCGCTATCTGCTTCTGTGTAAGCCAGATAGTTTCGCTCTCAAACTTAACGTCTATTGCCATAGTGCCATCTACAGCCTGATATATAATGATATTATTCTCCATAGCAACCGTAAAGTTAGTGAATTTATCTGATAATAAACTATTTGCAGAGATTTATTATAGTCAGTTCGCTATGAGTGCCAAGGCGCATCGGTGGGCCAAACGTCCCCGTGCCTTGCGAAACGTAAATCTGCATATTCTCGTCGTATTCGTATAGCCCCTTATTGTACTCGAACATCATCGCTGCAAAAATAGTCGCTGGAAAGAGCTGCCCAGCGTGGGTGTGTCCTGCAAGGTAGAGATTTATTCCGTTTTCGGCTGCATAAGAAGCCCCCACTGGGTTGTGATGCAGCAGGATTGAGGCTCTACTATGGTCAATGCCTAAGGCTGGCAGTACGCTCTGCATTGTGCTATTGCTGTGCGAGCCGTGGAAGTTATCTATCGAATTATCGTCAGGCAGAAGGTAGTCCAGCCCTATAATCTGAAGACCCTTAAACTCCGCCTTCTCGTTCTCTAAGACTATCACCCCCGTCTCTCGCAAAAGATTCTTTATGTCATTGCTTCCAGAGTATCCATCGTGATTGCCCTCCGAGAAATATACTGGCACACCAAGCTCCACAAATGGAGTAATCACATCGGCATTTAGGCGCACACGCCCATCGAACATATCGCCTGTAATCACCACTGCATCAACATTTTCTTTGGCTATTAGCTCTGCCAATCGCTCCGCCTTACTCTCACCCCAAAAGTGCCCAAAATGCGTGTCGCTAACGTGTGCAATACGGAGTGGTTCTGCCAGATTTTCTAGCGTGATATTCACCTCATAAACTCTTGTATGTGAGGCATTCCAAAGCGAGTAGCCTGACAATAGAGCTGTTATTCCCAGAACTATAAAGCCAAAGGTCTTGGGTTGAATTTTTACGCATAACCCAACTAAGTCGACCACTAGTGTAGTGCACACCGCAAACATTAATACTCCTATAAAGATGTTGGAAGTGTTGCTTAATATGTGAGTTAGAGTGGAGGTGTAATTCCCTCTCATAACGACCATCATTGTCACAAATGCTCCAATGGTCAGCGTGCCGATAATGCTTAGTGCAAGCCATTTGCTCAGCCCAAATGCCCACGCAATTCTAGAGGCTAGATACCAAATCACCGCTGCCATTATTATTAAAACAAGGTAGGGCATAGTATGTAATAAAAATTCTCTCATATTTTTTTTATTTTATGCAAAGATAGTGCAAATTTTAGAGTTTCTTCTGTTATGATGGGAGTTTGTTATAGCTTGTATTATTACAAACTATAATAAACTTTGGGCATCTGGTGTGACCTGCGGCACACCCTACTATGCTAACCCCGAAAATAAAGCACCAAACGATAAAACCATACTGCCACAATAGCCAAAATCAAACGAGGTACCATCATCCAAAAAAGCGGTAAACCAATGGCAACATAAAGCATCGTGTCCTCAAGCAGTGAATGACTCGCCGCAATATGCGTATTGAGCAGCTTTGACTCCCTAAGGCTTAAATCTCCATTATCCCTCTCGGCAATCATTATAGAGCCTCCATAGGCTAGCCCCAAGGTGTTGAGTATAAGCCATATCAGCGCACTATCTCGCCTAAGCCCAAATATCGCCATTATCCACACAAAGGGCTTTGAGAGCAGGTTTATCACCGAAAACTCCCTCAAGACTTGTTGCACTACATTTAGCCCCACTATCACACAAAACATTACAGGTACCATCCGTGCCATACTCAATGCCCACTCCGTTGTCATTGCGCCAAAATTAGTATGGTCAACATCGCTAGGCTCAATAATTAGCACCCCAGCGTAATCCTCTGCAATCATTAGATTCATTGCATAGCCTACCGCCACTGCCCCAAAGACACGCAACAGCACCATCCCCCACGCACTCGCACCACTCTTGCTCTGGATAACTGTTTCCACTATCATATTATGGCAAATAAGCCCCATAACGCCTAATATAACAGCCTCCTTAAAGTCAACCGCCAGAGTTGCCATAACCCCAATACCAGCGTAGATATTAGCCAGAGCGGTGGTTATAAAGATAAATACACCATTGGAAGTAAGCCCCACTGGTTCGAGCACTGGGGTGAGCCATTCGCTGAGCACGCCTAAGAAGCCGCTCCACTCCAGCATCACCACAATAAAGGTGACCAGCACCATAATCTTGGCTATCCACCACCACGTCTTTAGCCCTGATCTGAACCCAAGAGTGGCACTACTAAAGAGTCTACGCCTTGCGTTCATAGTCTATAAAGCTATATCCATCGTGGTCTTCACGGGCAGTTTCACGCCACTGTTCAGCGGAAATCTCGGGGAAAAATGTATCGCCAACTGGGCTTTGCGCCACCTCGGTTAGGTATAACCTATCGGCAAGAGGCAACCCTTGGGCATAAATCTCTCCACCACCAATAATAAAGACTTCACACTCTTGAGCAGTAATACGTAGTGCCTCATCGAGGCTATATACCACTTCAATGCCATCCATAGCGTATTCTTTATTTCTAGTAATAACAATATTTCGTCGACCTGGCAAAGCTCTGCCAATAGATTCAAAGGTCTTGCGCCCCATCACAATAGGGCAACCCATAGTCACACGCTTAAAGCGTTTAAGGTCTTCAGAGATATGCCACAAGAGTTTATTGTGGCATCCAATAGCACGATTTTCGGCTATTGCAACAATTACGCTGAGTATCATACGGCAATGGGTGCTTTAATGGTTGGATATGGGTTGTAACCCTCTAATACAAAATCTTCGTAGTCAAAGTCAAAGATAGATTTTTTATCGGGATTAATTTTCATTACAGGTAGTTCACGAGGGGTGCGTGAGAGTTGTTCGTCAACCTGCTCGAAGTGGTTGTTATAGATATGCACATCGCCAAAGGTATGTACAAATTCCCCCACCTCATAGCCACACACCTGCGCCAACATCATAGTGAGCAGTGCATAGGATGCAATATTAAAGGGCACTCCGAGGAACAAGTCAGCCGAGCGTTGGTAGAGTTGACAGCTGAGCTTGCCATCTGCCACATAGAACTGAAACATAGTGTGGCAAGGCGGCAGTGCCATATTATCGACATCCGCTACGTTCCACGCACTAACGATATGGCGGCGTGAGTCGGGGTTATTCTTTAGCGATTCGACTAGTTGTGTGATTTGGTCAATGCTACCACCATCGGGCGTTGGCCAGCTTCTCCACTGGTAGCCATAGACGTGCCCAAGGTCACCTTGTGGATCAGCCCATTCGTCCCAGATAGTCACACGGTTATCGTTCAGGTATTTAATGTTAGTATCGCCCTTTAAGAACCACAGTAGTTCATAGATAATCGAGCGAAGGTGTAGTTTTTTAGTGGTGAGTGCAGGGAAGCCCTTTTGTAGGTCGAACCTCATTTGGTAGCCGAAGACCGAGCGAGTACCAGTACCCGTGCGGTCGCCCTTTTGCGCTCCCGTCTCTTTGACGTGTTTAAGTAATTCTAAGTATTGTTTCATTAATCTTTATCTATTATAAGTTAGTGCTTTGGCATAACCTGCATTCTGTGTTAACTCTCCATTGCTAAAGACCTCTCTGCCATTTACAAAGGTGTGCCTTACGCTATGACTAAGAGTTTCACCCTCCAATGGACTCCACCCACACTTGTAGTATAGCCCTGAGCGCAGAATCTCCTGCTTCGCAGGTGCTACCACCACAATATCAGCATAATACCCCTCACGAAGATAACCCCTCTTCTCTACCTTAAAGCACTCCGCCACACGGTGTGCCATATAATTGATAGTATCCTGAGGCGTGTAGATCTCTAGCATTGCAACCAACGAGTGCTGTACCATAGGCATTCCACTGGGTGCTTTGGCATAGGGATGTTCCTTTTCGGAGATAGTATGCGGAGCGTGGTCAGTCGCCACAATATCGACCCTGCCGCTCTTTAGCCCCTCACGCAGTGCATCCCTATCCTGCACTGTCTTAATCGCTGGGTTACACTTTATATAGTTCCCCCTGTGGGCATAATCCTTGTCTGTAAACCAAAGGTGGTGTACGCAGACCTCATTGGTGATTTTTTTTTCAGAGAGTGGGCGTGACTCAAAGAGTGCCAGCTCTCTCTCTGTTGTTAGGTGCAGAACGTGCAGCCTAGTGCCATACTTCGAGGCAATATCCACCGCCAGTCCGCTACTACGATAACAAGCCTCTGCACTACGAATCAGCGGATGTTGCTCCACGCTTGCCGCCTCACCGAACTTTTCGATATTAGCACGAATAGTAGCCTCATCCTCGCAGTGAGTAGCCACCAACACAGGGCACTCTGCAAAGATAGCCTCCAGATTCCTTCTATCATCAACCAGCATTCCCCCCGTAGAGCTTCCCATAAAGACCTTTACTCCTGGTACTCGCTTTGGGTCAACGCTATTCACCACAGCAATATTATCATTAGTTGCCCCCATTAAGAAGCCATAGTTCACCATTGACACCTCAGCGGCACGCTCCATCTTAGCCTCCCACGCCTCGGTAGTCACTGTCTGAGGCGCAGTATTTGGCATATCCATAAAAGAGGTAACCCCACCAGCGGCAGCAGCTCTACTCTCCGAGGCAATATCGCCTTTGTGGGTCAACCCTGGGTCACGAAAGTGCACTTGATCGTCGATAACCCCTGCCATAATATAGCCACCCTTGGCATCTACTCCCCCCGACTTATCACCATCGTACTCACCTCTACCAACCTCAATAATCAATTCATTTTCGATGACTACATAGCCCAAAAACCTCTCGCCCTCGTTGACAACCACTCCATTATATATTACTCTTTTCATTACTCTTTAGATTTAATCTTTCTAAATCTCATCTTTAAAACTCCCCAGAATGCCTCGCCGAAGATACCTCCACTCATCTTAGAAGTCCCCTCGGTGCGGTCAGTAAAGATAATAGGCACTTCCTTAATCTTAAAGCCAAGCTTAAAGGTAGAATACTTCATCTCAATCTGGAAGCCATAACCCTTCATACGCACATCATCTAGATTGATTGTCTGCAATACCTTGCGAGTAAAGCATACAAAGCCAGCCGTACAGTCCCGAACCTTCATACCCAAGACTGTGCGCACATACTTCGACGCATAATAAGACATTATAACTCGCCCCATAGGCCAGTTTACCACATTCACCCCTGTTACGTAGCGTGACCCGATAGAGAGGTCAAAGCCCTCGTCTCGACACGCCGAGATAAGTTTAGTAAGGTCGTCAGGGTTATGCGAAAAGTCGCAGTCCATCTCACAGATATAGTCATAATCCCTTTCGAGTGCCCATTTAAAGCCAGCGATATAGGCTGTTCCGAGTCCGAGTTTACCGGTGCGTTCCACGATGTGTAGCCCACTATATTTTTCTTGCATAGACTTTACCACTGCGGCAGTGCCGTCAGGCGAGCCATCGTCAATAACAAGCAGATCAACGCTTTCTTCAAGTGAGAAGACTTTGTTAATCATTGCTTCGATATTTTCAATTTCGTTGTAGGTTGGGATAATAACTAGCGATTTGTGTTGTGACATTGTTCAAAAAAGGTGCTTTAAATTTGCCATAAAGATAGTGATTTATTTACAGATTTCCAATTAAGGGTGCTTATAAAAATTGATTTGGCTTAGAATCTGTTTAAAATACCCCCTAAATTTTAGTGGAGGTCGATTTTCAGAAGTTCCCTATAAGCGACTTCGAAAAAAAAGAGCTATCTTTACACTTTTAACGAGCAAGTATTACGTATGATTAATTATTTACAAGTAGAGGAACTTACAAAATCCTTTGGTGAGAGAGTACTCTTTGAGAATATATCCTTTGGGCTTATGCAAGGCGACAGGGTGGGGCTTATTGCCAAAAATGGTGCGGGTAAAACCACACTGCTCAATATCATTGCAGGAAAAGATAGCGGTGAGGGTGGCAAGATTACATTTGCTCGGGATCTAAGGGTAGGATACCTCTGTCAAGAGCCTCTCTATGAGCAAAGCCTAACTGTGCTAGAGGCCTGCTTTTGTAGCGATAATGATGTGGTAAGGCTTATATCGGAGTATGAAAAGGCACTGGTGAGTGAGGATATGGGGGCACTGAACTCGCTGATGGAGCGTATGGATCATCTCAATGCCTGGGACTATGAACAACGTGCCAAACAGATTCTCAGCCAACTTAAAATCACAAACCTCTCGCAAAAAATCTCCGAACTCTCAGGAGGGCAGCTCAAACGTGTGGCACTTGCCAATGTCTTGATAACCGAACCTGATATACTCTTTCTGGATGAACCGACCAACCACCTCGATCTGGAAATGACCGAATGGCTCGAAGAGTACCTCTCTCGTAGTGCTACAACACTGCTGATGGTGACACACGACCGCTACTTCTTGGATAGAGTCTGTAACTCTATTATTGAAATAGATGCGCAAAAGGTCTATAGCTATAAGGGGAACTATAGCTACTACCTCGAAAAACGCCAAGAGAGAATAGATGCAAAAAATAGTGAAATAGATAGTGCTCGAAACCTTATGCGTACCGAACTGGACTGGATGAGAAGGCAACCGCAGGCTCGTGCCACAAAGGCGAAGTATCGTATTGACGCCTTCTATGAACTCGAAAAACGTGCCAAGCAAACTCGTACCGAAAAAAATGTTAAACTCGATGTTAAATCATCATATATCGGCACCAAAATATTCGAAGCCAAAAAACTCTCGAAACGCTTCGATGACCTTGTAATACTCAAGGACTTTGACTATACCTTTGCCCGATACGACAAGATGGGAATTGTTGGTAATAATGGTACGGGAAAGAGCACCTTTATAAAGATGTTGATGGGACAAGTTGCACCCGATAGTGGCGAGATTGACCTTGGGGAAACTGTGCGCTTTGGCTACTATAGCCAAGAGGGGCTAAAGTTTGATGACAATATGAAGGTGATTGATGCTGTTAAGGATATTGCCGAGGATATTGCTATTGGTGATGGTCGTAGCCTCACGGCATCACAATTCCTGCAACACTTCTTGTTCTACCCCGAACAACAGCATAACCTTATCTCGAAACTTAGTGGGGGCGAAAAACGTAGGCTCTACCTATGCACTGTGCTCATTAAAAACCCGAACTTCTTGGTGCTCGATGAGCCGACTAATGATCTGGATATTATTACGCTCAATATCCTAGAGGAGTATCTTAAAAACTTTAAAGGGTGCGTTATTGTGGTATCTCACGACCGCTACTTTATGGATAAGGTAGTAGACCACCTAATGATTTTCCGAGGGGGTGGTGAGCTTAAGGACTACCCAGGGAATTATACTGACTATCGTGATTGGCAGGCTGAAGATGATGCACGCAAGAAGGCTGAGCTTGCTCAAAAAAATAAACTAGAGTCGAAGCAGGAAAAGGTAGCGGCAGTCGTTGCACCTAAGACTAAGACTAGGCTTAGTTTTAATGAAAAGCGAGAGTTTGAGATGATTGAGGCGCAGTTGCCAGAGCTAGAGGCTCGCAAGCAAGAACTAGAGGAGCTGCTAAATAGCGGTACACTTTCGGTTGACGAACTAGTAGCAACTTCGCAAGAGGTGTCAACAGTTATCGAGGAGATAGACGAAAAATCTATGCGGTGGTTGGAGCTTAGCGAGTTAGTTTAAAATAATACAAACAAGAGCAGAATAAATCAAAAAACTTTCTTGATTTTAGTTTGTTCTAGTTTGTGACCTTAAAACTTTCGTCCGTGAGCTCAACACGAGTGACCCGAGGTGAATCCATCTTTGAAATCCTGCGAAATGCCAAATACCCTATACCCAACAAATACAAACACAAAATCGTATAAACTACCCAATAACTACTAGATGATGCCATATAAATATCACTCAGCGACGCCCCCTCCCCCAAAGTCATCATCATAAGATAGGCAATCCCATTATTTATGGCGTGGAGAATAATCACCGTAGTGAGCGATCCCGACAGCTCATAAACCACCGCTATAACCAAACCGCAAAGCATAGCCCCTACTGCCTGCTGTGGTATGATATGCACCGCACCAAAGATTACCGCACTAAGCACTACCCCCCATACTCGACCAACATAGCAAGAGAAATTCTGCTGAAACAACCCTCGAAACAAAAACTCTTCGAGCAGCGGAGCAGCCACCACTGCCGTTGCCATTGCCCAGAAACCTCCCGTGACTATCCCCGTTAGCTCATCCATCATCACATCTGGAATCATCTCCAAAAGCGGTTCGCTAACAAAACATAACACCTCAATAGTTATAAGCGAAAGCAGGATAAATGGGAAATTGAGCTTCCCGATTTTTATTTTGTAGCTAGGTGTCTTCCAGTGCATTTTTTTGCTAAGCGACATCATAATGACTATCCACAGCCCAAAGCTCAGCAGGTATGGCACGAAATTTTCCATAGCAGGGTAGCTCTGACTATTAATGCCATAGGAGTCGAGCACGGTAAGTATTACGGTGCTAAGAATAGAGCCTACGACAAAGCTCAGCAGAGCGAGCAAAAGGAATCGAACTATCTTTTTCATCTTATGAATTTGTTAAGGGGACTTCTAAAAATTGATTTGGTGGATTTGGGATGAGATTCGAAGGTGAGTTTTTGCCGCATTTTCTCTCTAATAGCCCCGCTATTCGAGAGAAAAAAGGTGAAAAATCAACCAAAATATCGCCTAAAGGCACCAAAACTATCTATAAAATATCCAATTTTTATTTGTTAAATTTTAGTGGGGTCAATTTTTAGAAGTCCCCTTAAGGGGTCAGTTTTTAGAAGTCCCCTATATAATTTTATTGAGTGAGCAGCAGGCAGGGTATCGTGTACACGCAGTATATCTGCTCCACGCTCTAGAGCCGCAAAACCCAGTGCCACAGTGCCCCATATTGCATCTTGCGGCGTACACTCCAACACCTTAAATATCATACTTTTGCGAGATACCCCCACAAAGAGTTTATGCTCAGCAAAGTGCTCCTTTAGAGTAGTCATTTCACTAAAAATCTGGTAGTTTTGCTCCAGAGTCTTACCAAAGCCAAATCCAGGGTCAATATCAATTTCACGCACTCCGCACTCTTTAGCTCGTGCAATCTGCACCCTAAAGAACTCCACCATCTTAGCCATAGTACTCTGCATCGACATCATAACATAGCGCAACCCCAAACGCCCCACAGTGCTGTACATCTGGGCATCACGCACACCCCCCTCAATATCATTGACGATTACCTCACCATACTTATCATAGATACGCTCCACCACTTCGCTTCGAAAGGTGTCAATACTTATGGGAGTATCGGGCAGCTCACCACGAATGGCACTGAGCGCACGATCGAGGCGTGCGAACTCTTCCTCTATTGGGACATCCACAAAGCCAGGGCGTGTGCTGTATGCCCCAACGTCGAGCACCGTTGCACCCTCTGTAACGGCCTGAATAGCAGCCCCTATAATTTCACTCTCGCTCTGTTTTCTGCTACCACTAAAGAATGAATCTGGCGTAGCGTTAATAATTGAAAATATCTCTTGCATAGTGTGATTAAAATTTTTGACGACCAAGGGTTAGGTATATCACCACTGCGCCAACCCCAAGCATTATGCCCACCGAAAGCAGCGTATCGCCAAGAGTAAGTATAACAGGGTAGCTATCCACAATGCTAGTTTCGCCACTAATGGCAAGTATCTTAAAGTTCTGTTGCAGCACCACAAAGCCAATACCCAGAATAGTACCACACCCCACGCCAATCGCCACAATGCGCCCTGCAAGGCTCATAAAGATACGCCTGACCCCATTGCTACTCATTCCCAAGGAACGAAGCACCTTAGCGTTTTGCGCCTTTTCGGCACTCATCAGCAGCGCACACCCCGAAAGAGCCATTGCGGCAATCAGAGCTATAAAGCAGAGTATCATAAAGATAACATACTTTTCGAGTTCAAAGGCAGCGTAGAGTTCCTTGCGCTGATCTGTGGCACTCTCTACCATTAGAGAATCATCACCGAGAATTTCCTCTATCTTTGCTGTAGCCTCTTTTAGGGGGATATTGGGTTTAATCTCCAGCGAGGAGAGCGAGCGTGGGCGGCTCAGCAGATCCCTCACATAGCCAATATCGGTGAAGAGATACTTGCTATCAATAACGGCATCTACTCTAAAGACCCCTGCTGGCATCAATAAATCACGGCTGACGATAGGCACGCTACTAATCATCTTTGGTACGGGCACTATTGCAGTAACCTCCATAATTCCTGCCGAGCCAAGTGTTAGGGCAAGGTTATAGCTCAGCGACGAGCCGAGCACGGCACGTGCCCTCTGTCCGTGTAGTGTTTTCCACTCCCCACGAGCAACAGTCGTTGGCATCTGCGAAACTTTTACAAAATTGCTATCTACCCCACGCAGAACCGCCCCTGCACTATAGCCATTCCACTCCAGCAGCACGTTGCTTTGTAGCACACCACTAACCTCTGCAAACTCTCTGATGCGCTCAATCTTTAGGCTATCTGGTTCGAAATACTGCCCTTCGAGTGGCACTACCCTCAGCTCTGAATCGAACTTAGAGTAAACATCCTTAACCAGCCCCGAAAGCCCATTTTGTAGCGACAACACCACTATCATTGCAGCGGTTGGGACAAGTAGTGCCACAACACTGACAATAGCCACCAGATTCACCAAAGAGTGTGACTTTTTGGAGAATAAAAAGCGGTGGGATATGGTGCTCTTTTTCAATTTTTATAAGTCCCCTTCTATTAGGCGTTCAATATTTTCGACATACTCCATAGAGTCATCGATATAGAAGTGCAGCTCAGGCACGACACGGAGTTGGTGGCGGATTCTGCGCCCCAAAGCACCACGCACCCCCGAGGCAGCCTCCTTTACCTTCTTTAGTACACCTTCTGCCTTAGCAAAGGGAAAGACCGAGAGATAGACCCTAGCCGAGGTAAGGTCGCTGCTGACCCTAACCTTAGTCACGCTCAGCACCACACCGTGTGCAACGCCCGTGTACTCACGCTGAAAGATCTCACTTAAATCTCTTTGTATCTGTGCTCCAACCTTTTGTTGACGCAACGTTTCTGCCTTTTGTTCCATTATCTATTTTATCTATTATTTATGGGGTCAGTTTTTAGAAGTCCCCTTGTTCTTTCCGCCGCCAGTGCCTATGGCGAATTTATACTGCATACCTACACTAACACCCATATGGTCAACAGGCGTACGGAATGGATTACCCGTTACATACTCTGGGCCACGCTGCATATCTGAGAGCTGAATGGTGTAACGCCCATCAACTTGCAGAGAAAACCTCTCGTTAATGGCAATATTTAAACCCAAACCCACTGCAATACCATAGTTCCAAAAGTAGTCCTCCTCGCTGTCCATCTCGTACTCACCCTCGGAGTAAATCTCCCCACTGTCAGCATTATAGTATGACTCACGTGCCCCAAAGCTATAGCTCACAAAGGGCCCAGCCGAAAGGTATATACGGCTATCATTCTTCTTGCTTATTGGGAAGTATGGCTGCCACAGAATCGGAAACTCTATCATATCATAAGTACGAGTGTAAGCATCCCCACTGTCATCAAAATACATAAGGTATGCAAAACCCTTCTGCACAAATTGCAGCTCAAAGAGTATTGTGCCCACATACTTTTGCTCAGGCACGTCGAAGCGATAATTGATACCAAAGTTCCACAGTGGATTGGTCAGAGTAGTACCATCACGAGCAGGCTCACGTCGAATAGTCCCTGTCCCCCACCCCAAGCGTACACCGACAGAGTGGTCGAGCAGTACTGGTGCCCACGCTGCATCGAGGGTCGAGATTTTTTCTTGCTGAGTGGTGTCAGTACTAATAGTAATCTCCTCTTGGGCAAATAACTCCACAGTTGTTGTAACTACACAGAGTGCAGCAACCAATAGTATCTTTAATAATCTATTCATTATCTAAAAAAAGCTCATTTAAAAATATTTCCTCGGCAATATCATACTTCTCGGTAGCCTCAAAGAAGTGTGGGCGAGCATTCCTCTCACGCCTATAGACCCTCACTCGCTCAGCCCTCTGACGGTCGGCAAGTTTGCCCGTTGTCCACTCCCCATTGCCATCAGTATCCTCTATGATACGCAGCAGGTACTTCTCTGGCTTTAGGAAACGCACCGTAACAGAAGAGTCTGCCTTAACATCCTTAATGGTGCGAATAACCTTGTGGTCACTTTCGTCAGAATCCCCACGAGTAGTCTTCTTGCCTGGGGTGTATAGCTCCAGTATGTAGCTATGGTCAGTGGTGTCACCCTCTGGCAGGTCATTGATATTAAAGATAAGAGTACCATACTTTTCAGGATCCATCGTGGTGAATGACACCCCCGTAGAGTCATTAATCTGGAAAGCAATATTCTCGAACGTTGCACTATCTAGCGATAGCTCATACTTTGTGGCATCCAGAAATGGTGCAGCAATCTCGATTCTACGCAGCCCAATTTGTGTAATTTGAGCATCTATTATCTCACGCTCCTCGGTAGCGGCGACCTCTTTTTCACCCTTACGAGCACCTCGCTGCTTTATCTCGGTAATCTGGGTAAGCACAATTAACGAGGAGTCGACTTTGCGCAGTGGCAGGTCGAAGGTAATAACAATGTTGTGCGATGGGTTGAACTCCGATGCCGCAGTCACCTTATGTGCAAATGGGTTCTTTACAGGTTTTGGTGGCAATGAGTCCATTGCGAGGCTATCCATAGCAAGTGAATCCATAGCGAGGCTATCCATTGGCATCATCAAAGAGTCCAGCATTGGTGATCGCTGTGTCGATAGCGAATCCATCATAGTAGAGTCAAGCATAGGTGGTCGCTGTGTCGATAGCGAATCCATCATAGTGGAATCAGGTCTAGGTGGTCGCTGTTCGCCACCTTCAGGTCTCTGCCCTCCTTCGCCACCTTCACCACCTTCTTCACCTTCTTCACCTCTACCGCCACGTCCACCGCCTCTGCCGCCACGCTCCTCGCTGCGAGCCTCACGACCCTCACGACGCTCTTGGCGAGCCTCCTCCTTTTTCTGACGCTCCTCGGCTTCACGCTCCTCTTCGGTCTTCTCCACCTTAATCTTATGGGTAAAGACCAAGTCCGAACGCTCCCAATAGTGCTGCATTGCACTGTCCTGCTTAGCAAAGACACCGCTAAGCTTTATGGTATCTCGTAGCGAGTCAACAAGATCCTTCGTGGGTGGTGCTATCCATAGCCTAAGAGTATCCCTAGTTGTGTTGTAATCCTCTATTAGCCACTCGTTTGGAATGCTATCAATTACTATCGAATCGTAACCACCATTTGGCGCATTGAACTCAAAGAAAAGCTCTTGGCGTTGTGGACGAGATTTGTCGAGCAACATCTGACGCTTTATCTTCTTCTCCTGGAATAGCTCCAAAGTTACCTGCAAAGAGTCAATATACATACGCTTTAGCACACTATCATACCCAAAAGAAAATCCATTCTGCTGTAGAGGGTCAGTTACTCCATCTGTAAAGTACACAAGGTCGGCCTCCTCCTCATAACGCTGATTGCCATTCTTGTCCAGAAAAGCATAGAGCCTATACTCCATTGGCTTGAGAATATCGGTGACAAAATAGCCACTACTATCCGAACGAGCCATAACCTGCGCCCTAGATTTATAGAGAGTGGAGTCAAGCAAGGTAGAGTCCTGCATTGGGTCATAAAACGTTACGAATGCCCCCACAATAGTGTCTTGTGTGCGAGCATCTAGAACCTGCCCTACCATCATTATCGAGTCAATGTAATCGCCCGTAGAAAAAGTGAAAGCAAGGTAATCCATCTTATTACCCTCGTTATTATCTGCTACGGCTGCCCCAAGGTCAAGCCTGTAGGTCTGATTTTGCTTCAAAGTGTCCTCAAACTCTGCAATCACCTTTTTGCCTCGTATCGAAAGTGTAGGTTTTTTCTCCATCTCTGGCGATACAAAAAAGAGCTTCGACTGATCCTTTAAAACCACATATTCGTTGAAGGTAAACTCAACCTTTTTACCTGTGAAGTTAGTAGTGTATGGTTCTGGACGGAAGTATGTTACGTAGGGAGGGAGCGAATCTTTGGGCCCACCCTGCGGCGAACTTATTGTGGCACAACCAACTATGAGCAGCAACAGTAGTGCAGCGCATATCGTTGTTCTATATCTATTTATTTGCACTATTGATATATCGTTTATTTGTATGTAAATATTGCTTTTAAGCAACAAAAGTACTAAATTTGCCCCTTAGTTGCAACCCCCAAGCCAAAATTATAGTAAATTAAAGAAAGATTATGTCAGTTCAGGTAACGTTATATGCCGATGGAAGTGCGCTAGGAAACCCTGGCGCAGGGGGCTATGGGGTGGTTTTGCTAAGTGGAATCCATAAAAGAGAAATTAGTGAGGGTTTTCGTTTGACTACAAACAATAGGATGGAGTTGTTGGGGATTATCACAGGGCTTGAGGCACTCAAGGGTGAGGGTTTTGAAGTTACTATTTATAGTGATTCGAAGTATGTGGTTGATGCGGTCAATAAGGGTTGGTTGTGGGGTTGGGAGAGGATTAATTTCAAGGCTAAGAAGAATCCTGATTTATGGCAGAGGTTTTTGGTGATATATCGTAGGCATAATATCCGTATGATATGGGTAAAGGGTCACGCTGATAATGAGTGGAATAATCGGTGTGATGAGTTGGCTGTGGCAGCAGCTAAGACCCGTCCGACTTCGATAGATGTGGGTTATGATTATGCAGGTTTGGGTGCCTCTGGGGGGTCAGAGACCCTTTTATGATTTAGTTTGTTATAGCTTGTATTATTACGAACTAAATGATTAAAGTTTTTTGGTTCTTTTGTTCACAAAAGAACGATGGCATCAGTCCGCTAGAGCAATAGCAAGGCGGATGCCTTGCCTAAAAATCAAAGACAAAAATCTTTCGGTTGCAAACCGAAAGCTAGTGCAAACTCCAATAAAGTCTTTTGGGGGTTTGGAGGAACGACAAACAAAAAAATCGAAGATTTTTTTCCAAACCCCCAAAGCTATTGCAATAGTTTAGAACTCTAGCTTTTGGCTTGTAGTATTACAGACTAAATGATTAAAGTTTTTTGGTTCTTTTGTTCACAAAAGAACGATGGCATCAGTCCGCTAGAGTAATAGCAAGGCGGATGCCTTGCCTAAAAATCAAAGACAAAAATCTTTCGGTTGCACAACCGAAAGCTAGTACAAACTCCCATAAAAATCTTTTGGGGGTTTGGAGGAACGACAAACAAAAAAATCGAAGATTTTTTTCCAAACCCCCAAAGCTAGAGCACTATTGTATTGCTTTAGTTTGAGCTTGTAGTATTACAGACTAAAATGAACCTTGGGCATCTGATGTGCACGCAAACTGCTAAATGTCATCCTATGATGTGGCGTTGCGCCATACAGCTCCACAGCACTCAAATGCGCCTTTGTTGGATAACCCTTATGACGAGCAAAACCATACTCAGGGAACTCCTCTCCTAACTGCTCCATAACCCTATCTCGTGCTGTCTTTGCCAGAATCGAAGCCGCCGCTATCGAAAGATACTTATTATCGCCACCAACCACCGTCTCATACTCAATCTCCAAAGAAGTCCTGAACCTATTGCCATCAATAAGTAGCTTTTCAGGCTTAATCAACAACCCCTCTATGGCCTTGTTCATTGCCAAAAATGTCGACTGAAGTATATTAATCTCATCAATTATCTGTGGCGACACCTCCGCCACCGCCCAACTCAGCGCAACATCCTTTATCGCCTGTTCAAGAATCAAGAGATTTTTATGAGAGAGCTTTTTGCTATCCTTAATCCGTGGATCAGCAAAGTCTGGAGGCAGTATAACAGCTGCCGCAAAGACCCCTCCAGCAATGGGCCCACGCCCTGCTTCATCGACCCCTGCAGTCAAAAAATCATCGTTTGAAACAATTAGCATACAAAAATTTAAGTTTTTTTAGTGAAGAATGTTTATTTCCACGACAAAATTAGTAATTTTGCACCTATGGTACAACAAAAAAATAAAAAATCAGCCCGTTCATTCTGGCAAAAGATAGCTTCACCACGAAACCCTAAGCGACTATCTATTATAATATGGAGTCTTGTGATATTCCCATTTTTGAGTGTTGGGTTACTTATAGTGCTTATTATCTGTGGTACATTTGGAGAGCTGCCAACTTTCGAAGATCTAGAGAACCCAAACACCAATATTGCAACAGAGCTAATTTCTAGCGATGGCAAAGTGCTGGGAACATACTACGTAGAAAACCGTTCCTACACCGATTACAATGAGCTTGCGCCAAGTCTGGTGGCTGCCCTTGTTTCGACCGAGGATGCACGCTACTACTCGCACTCTGGGATTGACTTTATTGGTCTGAGCCGTGTGGCATTCAAGACGCTGCTACTCTTCCAGAGCGATCAGGGTGGTGGCTCGACCATTTCGCAACAGCTAGCCAAGAACCTCTACCCTAGAGATACTGTAAAGCGTTCTACAGTGGGCCGAGCCTTTAATCTGGTTGTATCAAAGTTAAAGGAGTGGGTGACAGCAACGATGCTAGAGCATAACTACACCAAGGAGGAGATTGTGGCAATGTACCTCAATACGGTGGAGTATGGCTCAAATTCATTTGGGATTAAGTCTGCGGCAGCCACTTTTTTTGATAAGTTGCCAGGGGAGTTGACTATCCCTGAGGCAGCTATGTTGGTGGGTGTTGTTAATGCCCCTACACGCTACTCACCTGTACTAAATCCCGAGAGTGCGCTCAAAAGGCGTAATACTGTAATATCGAGAATGGCTACCGAAGGGTATATCTCACAGAGTGATGCAGCAAAGTTCAGAGCTGAACCAATAGAGTTGAACTACAGCCCCGTGTCGCATAACGAGGGTGTGGGAACATACTTCCGTGAGATGGTGCGACTCTATATGACTGCCAAAAAACCTACCCGAAATCAATACTACTTGGAGTGGGATTTTAATGCAGCTATGGATAGGTGGAATAATGACCCGCTCTATGGCTGGTGTAATAAAAATACAAAGGCCGATGGCACTCCATATAACCTCTATCGTGATGGATTGAAGATATATTCGACCATTAACTACACGATGCAGGAGTTTGCCGAGGAGGCACTACTCACTCAGATGGGTGGCGAGGGTGGTATTCAGGAGCGTTTCGATGCCCAGAAAAAGAACTATAATGGAAAAATTTTCTACAATATCACCAAAGAGCAAGAAAATAATATTATCAATGCTGCTATAAAGAGTTCCGATAGGGCATACCGTATGCGCACTGCTGGAGCGAGCGAGGAGCAAATCCAAAAGGCTTTTGATACCCCAACCAAGATGAAAGTCTTTACTTATCAGGGGGCAAAGGATACTGTGCTTACGCCACGTGACTCGGTGCTGCACTATAAGTCGATACTTCGCAGTGCCTTTATGGCAATGAATCCTAATACGGGCTATGTCCTTGCCTACGTTGGAGGGCCTTCGTTTAGGTACTTCAAGTATGATATGGTAAGCCAAGGTAGGCGTCAGGTTGGCTCTACCGTAAAACCATTTGTCTATACCTTTGCATTCGATCACTTGGGGTATAACCCTTGTACCCTTGTGCCGAACCTACCAGTTTCGATTGAAACTGCATCGGGCGATGCCTTTAATCCAAAGGAGTCGGGTAAGGTGGAATATACAGGGGAGCTAAAACCACTCAGATGGGGTTTGGCGAACTCTCGTAATAACTACTCGGCTTGGATTATGAAGCAATCCTCACCAGAGGCTATGGCAGATCTTATTCACAAGATGGGTATTACCACTTGGATTGACCCAGTATATTCTATATGTACGGGTAGCCCAGAAGCCTCGCTCTTTGAGATGGTGGGTGCATTTGCTACATTTGCTAACCGTGGGGTGCATACTACTCCGATTTTTGTGACTCGCATAGAGGATAAACAGGGCAATGTCCTGAGTTCATTCTCGCCACGCACCACAGATGCAATTAGCGAAAAGACTGCCTACACTATGCTCTCTATGTTACAGAGCAACATTACGGCAGGTACTGGTGGCAGACTACGCTATATATATGATATTATGGGCGAAGTTGGGGGCAAGACAGGTACTACGAATAATAACTCAGATGGATGGTTTATAGGTGTTGCGCCAAATATTGTTGCAGGAGCGTGGGTTGGTGGCGAGGATAGGTCTACTCACTTGATGTGGGGTGGTGAAGGTGGTGTTGTGGCACTTCCTACATTTGGGCTGTTCCTCAATAAGGTCTACCGAGATCCGTCACTTGGTATCCGTCCAGACGACAAATTTATGCCACCAGTGGGTATGGTAAAGATTGATTGTGACCCTAGCGACGGGGGCTATAGCCCTGAGATGGTCATTGACAGCCTAACCAAAGAAGCAGCGCAAGAGGCTATTGACGAATTTTTCTAGAAAATACCACCTTGTGTAAAGATTTTTTTCGTACCTTTGTAACTCAATATATACATATAATAAATAAAAAAGATAACGTGCAGAAGATTGTAATTTTAGATTTTGGTTCGCAGTACACACAACTCATAGCTCGCAGAGTGAGAGAACATAACGTATATTGCGAAATCCAACCCTTTAACTCTCCAGTGGTGCTTGGCGATAATGTAGTGGGTGTAATCCTATCGGGATCACCTTGCTCGGTTAGAGACCAGGCCGCTCCTAGTGTAGACCTTAGTGCTATTAAGGGTAATGTGCCACTTTTGGGCATTTGCTATGGCGCGCAGTACCTAGCTCATAACTTCGGGGGTGAGGTTGCCCCTAGCAACTCTAGAGAGTATGGTAGAGCACACCTTAGCAAAATTATTGGCGAGGATGAACTAATTGCCACTCTTAGCGAACAGTCGCAAGTGTGGATGTCGCACGGTGATACTATTGTTAGAATCCCTGAGAACTATAAAGTTATTGCATCCACTGAGGATGTAAAGGTTGCAGCTTTCCGTGTTGAGGGCGAAAAGACGTGGGGCATTCAGTTCCACCCAGAGGTTTATCACTCTAGTGAAGGCTCGCTACTGCTCAGAAACTTCCTTATGGATATTTGCGGTTGCGTTGGCGACTGGACTCCTGCTGGATATGTGGAAAGCAAGGTGGCTGAACTTCAAGAATTGCTCGGTGAAGATAGAGTGGTGCTTGGTCTTTCGGGCGGTGTTGACTCATCTGTTGCGGCAGAACTGCTTCGACGTGCCATTGGTGATAGACTCTTCTGTATCTTTGTGGATAACGGACTCTTGCGCAAAGATGAATTCCAAAGCGTACTTGAATCCTACAAGGGTATGGGGCTAAATGTTATTGGTATTGATGCCAAAGAGAGGTTCTATAACGATCTTAAGGGGCTTACCGAACCTGAAGCAAAGCGTAAAGCTATTGGGCGCAACTTTATCGAAGTGTTTGATATAGAGGCTCACAAACTAGAAAATATTAAGTGGCTTGGGCAAGGTACTATCTACCCAGACGTTATCGAATCGGTATCGGTTGGTGGCCCTAGCGTAACTATCAAGTCGCACCACAACGTTGGTGGACTTCCAGAAAAGATGAAACTCAAAATCGTTGAACCACTCCGCCTACTCTTCAAAGATGAGGTGCGCAGGGTTGGTCGCGAAATGGGAGTACCAGAGGCTATCCTTAGCCGCCACCCATTCCCAGGCCCAGGGCTTGGTATCCGTATTTTGGGCGAGGTTACTGCCGAAAAAGTTGCAATACTTCAAGCGGCCGACAAGATTTTTATAGATGGGCTAAAGGAGTCAGGACTCTACGATAATGTATGGCAAGCAGGCGTTATGTTGCTTCCTGTGCAGAGTGTCGGAGTGATGGGTGATGAGCGTACCTATGAGAATTGCGTTGCTCTACGTGCCGTAAGTTCAACTGACGGTATGACTGCTGACTGGGTACACCTTCCTTACGAGTTTTTGGCTAAGACCAGCAACGAGATTATCAACAAGGTAAGGGGCATTAACCGAGTTGTCTACGACATATCTTCGAAACCACCTGCAACCATCGAATGGGAATAAGTGGGGAGAGATAGGGGGAGCGTAAGTGAGTGGGAAGAGAGAGGGG
>JAWXTM010000020.1:0-33536 GCA_044433505.1 Rikenellaceae bacterium | reverse complement strand
TCATAGACAATATCTGCAAGTTTTATAGCACAAAGATACGAAAACTTGCAGATATTTCCAAATATTATACAGGTTATTTTACTGATATTCTGATTGTTAAGTACTTTTTAAGGGACGACTAGATATTTGAACAGACCCATATGACCACTATCTCTGTCGGAAAAGAATACACTGACCAAAGAGGATATTTCAAAAATTGACACCCGCTGAAACTTCATATCCTTTGTTGCAGCAGCTTAAGAAGTGAATAAAGGATAATTCTAAGATTTAGGAGGGAATTATGCCTAAACCTACTATGGTTGTGGTGAAGAATAGAAGGATTATGATTGCTACTATGACAGTCGTGGGGCGGTTATGATACTCTGCCAAAAACTTCTTGCGCCCCAATATTAGGAGTATTATGGTTAGGAATGGCACCACCAATGCACCGAAATAAGAGTAAAACTTCTGGATGGTTGTGAACTTCACAAATAGAGATAACATAGGTACGACAACAATAAAGGCTAACCACAAACGATAGTAAATATCACGGTGGGCATTATGTAGTGTAACCTTGCCTTGATGCATAAAATCCGACAAGATATATGGCGCACTTTGCCATACACCCATCATACTGCTAAAGATTGCTCCCCAAGCCCCTATCAAGAAACTAACGGCTACCCATCGTCCCCCCTCTTGCTCCAATAGATGTGAGATTTGGTATAGTAGATTAAACCCACTGCCATCCTCCAACTTAACCTTGCTCCCTATCACTACCATCGCCATACCAAACAGGGCTGTCAGAAAATAACCTACCCCCAAATCAATACGGCAGGTACGCAGATCTTTGATGCTATTACGCCCCTTCTCTCGTATCCAATAGCCATAGCATATCACCGTTAGCGTCCCTCCAACTCCACCTATCAAGGCGACTGTCCAATCAACACTATTAGGAATATCCATCGGAATAGATGGTACAAATATACCTCTTAGAATATCCGCCCCAAAATCGAACTGGAATATAGAGATCATCACGGTAATAAAGAGCAGCACGGCACATATCTCCATTATACGAGCGAAGAGCTTGAACCCTCCGATAAATATTAGCACTCCCGCTATTAGAGAGTGTATAATGCCATAAATCATTTTAGAATCTTCGCCAAAGGCTGGGTAGATGGCTGCTGCCGCCACTCCACTGGCACTAATCAATGCTCCCGAGACGAAGTAGCTCCATAGCACAAAGTAGATGATAAAAGGCACTTTGAACCACATCCCCAGATTATTCATACACCCTTCGAGGATGGTAGTACCCGTTTTGAGCTGCCAACGGGCACACCCCTCAGTAATAAAGAACTTCATAAATGCACCTATCAACACAGCCCAAAGCACGGTTGTTCCCAACTTTGAACCTGCCAGCGAGGCGGTAGCTAAATCACCTACACCCACACCTGCCATCGCCATTATAACTCCTGGCGTTAATATACCTATTAGATTACCTATTTTCTTCATTCTATGTTTGCTTAAGATTTTTCCAGATTCTAATTTTACTCCTACAAAGTTATAAATATTTCTAATAATATTATAGGGGACTTCTAAAAATTGACCCCACTAAATTTAATAAATAAAAAAATGGATATTTTATAGATAGTTTTGGTGCCTTTAGGCGATATTTTGGTTGATTTTTCACCTTTTTTTGGTCAAATAGCCCGCTATTAGACCAAAAATACGGCAAAAACTCACCTCAAAATCTCATCCCTAATCCACCAAATCATTTTTTAGAAGTCCCCTTAACTTTGGAAATTTGAGATTTTATATGTATATTTGTTCTGATATAAACCTATCAGAAAAATATGACACTTAAAAACAATAGACTCGAAGTTGTAGATGCACTGCGTGGAATTGCCCTATGCGCAATAGTGCTGATCCACTCGCTCGAACACTACAACCTATACTTTACACCCAAAGGCTACCCTGACTGGCTCTACGCACTCGACTCAGGAGTATGGGATACTACTTGGTTTTTACTGGCTGGTAAAGCATTTTCTACCTTCTCACTACTCTTTGGCTTTAGCTTCTTTATACAACTCGATAACGCCCAAAAACGTGGCGTTCCCTTCCGTGGTCGCTTCCTATGGAGGCTCTTTTTGCTGATGCTCTTCTCAGGGCTGCACTCCATATTCTACAATGGCGACATACTATTTATGTACTCCCTTATGGGGCTTATACTGGTAGCAATGTGCAAATGCTCCACAAAAACAGTACTCATCACCGCCACTATCCTAATTCTACAACCGCTCGAAATCTTGCGCTTTATACTAGCATCAGCAGGTGTAGATTTTATTGAGTATGGCAGGCACTGGGTTCCCTATATGAGAGAAGCTACCCCTATTATGACAGGGGGCAACTACCTCGAAACCACACTCTCGAACATCACTGATGGCTGGATGTTTAGCAACCTCTGGCAGATTGAAAATGGTAGAGTTTTTCAGATTAGTGCTCTCTTTTTATTTGGTATGGCGGCAGGTGACTCCAACTCTTTGTCAATAGCCCCAAAAGCAAACAAGTCTGGAAAAAACTACTGCTATACAGCATAGTACTCTACATCCCGTTCTATATCCTAAAGCTCTACTACCCAGATTGGTTAGAGGGCAACCCAAAGATGGCAACACCTGCCGATATAGCAATCCCTTCGATAGTGAATTTCTTGATGACAGTAGTGCTTGTGAGTATCTTTACACTCTCGTGGTTCCACAAAGGCAATGGCTACAAGTTCCAAAGACTCTTTACGCCTTATGGACGTATGAGCCTAACGAACTATATCGTACAGTCAATCATAGGAGTTGCTATCTTCTATAACTGCGGACTTGGGCTATACGAATATACGGGAGCAACCCTCTCACTGCTTATAGGTGTGGCTATATTCACCCTTCAGCTACTCTATACTCGTTGGTGGCTCGCTCACCATAAACAAGGCCCACTCGAATTCCTATGGAAAAAAGGGACTTGGCTATTTGGCAAAGTAAAATAAAAATCGTAAATTTGCAATCCTTAAATATAAAATACACATACACAATGTACGACAAATTTATAAACCGCCATATCGGCATCAATGAGCACGATCTAGAAGAAATGCTCAAAACTATTGGAACAAAGAATGTTGACGAACTTATCGACGCTGTTGTTCCCACTAACATCCGCCTACACGAACCCCTAAAGCTTGACCCTGCTATGACCGAGGGTGAGTTCTCTGCACATATTCGTGCATTGGGTAAGGAGAATCGCTCACTACGCTCGCTGATTGGTGTGGGTTACTACACTAGTGCCTGCCCAGCTGCAATCATTCGCAACATCTTCGAAAACCCTGCGTGGTACACCTCCTACACCCCTTACCAAGCGGAAATCTCGCAAGGTAGGCTAGAGGCTCTATTGAACTTCCAGACTATGGTATGCTCACTCACAGGTATGGATATTTCGAACTGCTCGCTGCTAGATGAGTCATCGGCTGCTGCCGAAGCGATGTCTATGATGTTTGCACTACGCTCTCGCAGTGCAGTCAAAGAGGGTCGCAACATCCTCTTTGTAGACGAAAATATCTTCCCTCAAACTATGGACTTGCTACTCACTCGCTCTGAACCGCTTGGCATTGAACTAGCCGTTGATAACTTCGATGAGTATGAGTTCTCTGGCAAAGAGTTTGGTGCGATTGTACAATACCCTGCCGCAAATGGCGAGATTCGCAACTACGAAAACTTCACCGCAGAGTGTCACGAAAAGGGTCTTTTGGTGACTGCTGCCGTAGACATTCTTTCACTTGCACTACTAAAATCACCTGCCGAGTGGGGTGCAGATATTGCAGTTGGTTCGACAGGCAGGTTCGGTATTCCACTAGGATACGGTGGTCCTCACGCTGCATACCTAGCTACTAAAGAATCATTCAAACGCTCTATGCCAGGTCGTATCATCGGCATCTCTGTTGATAGACTCGGCAACCAAGCACTACGTATGGCTCTACAAACTCGTGAGCAACACATCAAGCGTGATAAAGCTACCTCGAATGTCTGTACCGCTCAAGCACTACTAGCTACAATGGCTGGTATGTTTGCAGTCTACCACGGAGCAGAGGGCATCCGCAGCATTGCTCTGCACTGCCACACGCTTGCCACACTGACTGCCGAATCGCTAACTAAACTTGGGTACAAAACAGCTACCGAAAACTTCTTCGATACTATCGAGGTTGAAGTGGAAGACTCAAATATTATCCGTGACCTTGCTCAAATCAATGGCTTTAACTTCTACTACCCTAGCCAAACCGCAGTGCGCCTAAGCTTCGATGAGGCTTCGACCATAAAGGAAATGAATCAAGTCATTAGAGTCTTTGCACTTGCTGCTGGCGGAGATAACTTCCCAGAACAAACCATTGCAAAAGAAGCGATTCACTTCGCTGAGGAGCTTGCCAGAACTAGCGAGATTCTTACCGAAAAGGTCTTCAATAAATACAGAAGCGAAACTGAACTTATGCGCTATATCAAGAAACTTGAGCGCAGAGATATTTCACTTGCAGACTCAATGATTTCGCTCGGTTCGTGCACGATGAAGCTCAACTCAGCGACCTCAATGATGCCACTTTCGCTCGACGAATGGAACAATATTCACCCATTTGTACCAAAAGACCAAGCAGCAGGCTACACCAAACTAATTGATGCTCTGGACAGAGATCTAAGCGAAATTACTGGTTTTTCTCGTATGAGTTTCCAACCAAATTCGGGTGCTCACGGCGAGTACACTGGACTTATGGTGATTCGTGCTTACCACGCCTCACGTGAGGAAGACTACAGAAACGTAGCACTAATTCCTGCATCGGCTCACGGTACTAACCCTGCGTCGGCTGTTATGGCAGGTATGAAAGTTGTGGTGACTGCTTGTGACGAAAATGGCAATATTGATGTCGAAGACTGGCGTGCTAAAGCAGAACAATACAAAGATAACTTGGCGTGCTGTATGATTACATACCCATCGACCCACGGTATCTTCGAAAGCAGAATACGTGAGCTTATTCAAATCGTTCACGAAAATGGCGGACAAGTCTACTACGATGGCGCAAATATGAATGCCGTTGTGGGACTCTCTTCACCAGGTCATATCGGTGCAGACGTTTGCCACTTGAACCTACACAAAACCTTTGCTATACCTCACGGTGGTGGTGGGCCTGGCGTTGGTGCTATTGGCGTTGCTGAGCACCTCGTTGAATTCCTACCTACTCACCCAATCGTGGAGTGTGGTGGCGAGAATGGTATCACCGCTGTTGCTGCTGCACCTTATGGTAGTGCACTGGTTCTGCTAATCACTTATGCTTATATTAAGATGAGTGGCGCAGAGGGACTAACTCGCTCAAGCGAAATGGCTATCCTCGCTGCAAACTATATGGCATCGGCACTCAAAGGCAAAATTGATATAGTGTATAGCGGTGAAACTGGCAGAGTCGGTCACGAGATGATCTTGGACTATCGTCGCTATCGTGCAGATTATGGCGTTGAGTGTGGTGATATTGCACGTCGTTTGATGGACTACGGCTTCCACGCCCCTACCCTTAGCTTCCCTGTGCACGATACGCTGATGGTCGAACCTACCGAGTCTGAAAGCAAAGAAGAGCTAGACCGCTTTATCGAAACCCTCCTTACAATAAAGAGTGAGTGCGAGGCGTTTAAAGATGCAGAGACTCAGAACCATATCGTCAAAAATGCTCCTCACACGGCTCGTGAAGTTGCACGCTGTGATAGCGAGTGGGCGCATAGCTACAGCCGCAGCCAAGCCGCATTCCCACTAGAATGGGTCGCAGAGAACAAGTTCTTCCCTTACGTTAGCAAAATTGATAATGGCTTTGGGGATAGAAACCTAGTGTGCACCTGCGCAACTATTGAAAGTTATAAATAAATATATACACAAAACAAAAAACAAAAGATGAAAATTAAAGAAAATTTATTTGTGTCACTCGCTTATGAGTTGACAGTTGATGGCAAGGTAGTGGATAGCGCAAACGCTGAGAAACCACTAGATTTTATTTACGGTATGGGTATGTTGCTACCTGCTTTCGAGGCACAAATTCAAGATAAAGTAGCTGGTGATACTTTTGAATTTACACTAACTCCAGAAGAGGGTTATGGTGCAATTAACGCTGAAGCAGTAGTTGAACTTCCAAAGGAAATCTTTATGGTTGACGGTAAAGTTGCCGAAGATTTATTGGTAGTTGGCAACGCTCTTCCAATGGGCGATAGCCAAGGAAACCGTATGATGGGCGTGATTAAAGAGGTTAGTGAAACTGCTGTTACTATGGACTTTAACCACCCTATGGCGGGTCAAACCCTTAACTTTACTGGCTCGGTTGTGGCAGTTCGTGAAACTACCGAAGAAGATAGCGCACGCTTCTTTGGCAATGGTGGCGGATGTGGCTGCGGATGTGGCGAAGAAAGCTGCGGTTGCGACGGCGATTGCGATAGCAAAGAAGGCGGTTGCTGCTAGGTTTTACGTGATGCGTAAAGCATTCATATACTTAAGTTTAACGCTTCTGGGCTTACTCTCACTAGAGAGTAAAGCTCAGGGCGTTAAGTTTTTTGAGGGCACTGTCTACGAAGCCCTCGCCGAAGCAAAAAAGAGTGGCAAGCTATTGCTGGTCGAATTCTATGCCGACTGGGATCATAGCAGCCGCTGGATGCACCAAACTATAAGCTCGTCAGAGGAGCTAAACAACTCATTTGTAGCGAGTTCCCTAAATACAAATGAACCAGAAAATGCAGGTCTTGCCCAAGTCTATCAAGTAAGTAGCTACCCTGCCATTGTGATATTTAAGAGCAATGGGAGCGTCGTTGATAAGCTTACAAAAGCGATGGAAAGGGATGAATTTGAGGCGTATTTAAAGGAGATTAGAATACAAAACGAACTCTCTTTTGTTGAACTCAATACAATACTTTGGATGGCAAAGGGCGGGAAAGACGCCACCGAGAAAGAGGTCAAAGCATTAATAGACAATTATATAGCCACTGCTAGCGAGGATTTACTTCATTCGCAAAGTGCTTGGGATTTGTTCACTCTTGAGGGCTACTCAGCCTACGGCACTACTCCATATTGGTATTTGGTCAAAAACTACGAGAATTTTTATGATAGCCAGGCTGCTCTCTCACGTGCCCAACAACTTTACTATGAAGCGATTATGCCGATTATCTCAGGCATAGTAAAAGACACCACACTACTCGAAGAATTTAAAAACGACACCCTCTCTCAAAAAAATATTAAGGGCGCAAAAAGCCTGATTCAGCTCTGCGAATATCGCATTCAAGAACTCCCCGCAGAATACCTATTAGAGCTAGAAAATACTTTAGGCAACATATCTCAATCTATTGATTATCAACTTGTAATTTCATTAGAATTTACAACCTTACTTCTATCCGTAGAACACAAAGCAACCAAACGAAAAGCACGCCAAATACTCGAAGAATATCTGAAATATTGCACCTCTCCATCAAAAATTGCAATTATTGAATCACTTTTAGAAAAATTTTCGTAAATTTGAGGATTAAGAATATCAAACAAATAGGCTAATTAATTAACAATCATATACTTATGAATATTTCATACAGCTGGTTAAAGAACTATATTTCAAGCGACGTTTCTGCGCAAGAGGCTGCCGCAATGCTAACAGATGCAGGACTTGAGGTCGAAGGTATCGAGGAAGTTGAGATGATAAAGGGCGGTCTTCACGGACTTGTTGTTGGGGAGGTACTCACTTGCGAAAAACACCCAGATGCCGATAAACTCAATATCACTACAGTAAATGTGGGTGGCGAACAGAACCTACAAATCGTCTGTGGCGCACCTAATGTCGCTCAGGGTCAGAAAGTTATCGTCGCTACGGTTGGCACAAAACTCTACCCTACTGGCGATGGTGAACCCTTTAAAATTAAAAAATCTAAGATTCGTGGCGTTGAATCATTCGGTATGATTTGCGCCGAAGATGAGATTGGCGTAGGTGAATCACACGCTGGCATTATCGTTCTTGACAGCAGCTATACCGTTGGTACTGAGGCATCTAAGGTATATAACGTTGAATCTGATACAGTGTTTGAAGTGGGTCTGACCCCTAACCGTGTTGATGCCGCATCGCACTATGGTGTTGCTCGTGATTTGGCGGCACTTCTAAAGGTGAATAAAGGCGAAGACGCTAGTGCTACACTACCATCAGTAGATGCATTCAAGGCTGGTAATGAGGATATTAGCGTACGTATTGAAAACACAGAAGCAGCACCTCGATACAGTGGCGTTGTGATGCGTGGCGTAAAGATTGCGCCCTCTCCAGAGTGGCTGCAAAAACGCTTGCTCGCTATCGGAATTAATCCTAAAAATAATGTGGTTGACATCACCAACTTTGTGCTTCACGAGTGTGGACAACCTATGCACGCCTTTGACTTAGGGAAAGTTGGTGGAGGAGAAATTGTTGTCCGCAATGCACGTAAAGGTGAGAAAATCACCACATTAGATGGTGTAGAACGTGAGCTATTCGAAGATGATCTTATGATATGCGACCAGACTCGCCCTATGTGTATCGCTGGGGTATTTGGTGGCGAAGAGTCAGGGGTTAGCGAAAGCACCACTGATATATTTATTGAGTGCGCCTATTTCAACCCAGCTTATGTGCGTAGAACTGCCAAACGCCACGGACTTTCGACCGACAGCTCGTGGAGATACGAAAGAGGTGCTGACCCAAATATCGTGGAATATGCCCTAAAACGCACTGCGCTTCTTGTAAGCGAACTCTCGGGAGCTGAGGTCACAAGTAAAGTAATAGATCACTACCCTGAGAGGGTAAATCCATTTAAAGTAGAGGTTGACCTAAATAGGGTTAACACACTTATTGGCAAGGAGATACCTCAAGAAACTGTTCTTAATATTTTAAGTGCTCTTGAAATAAAAATTACAAGCGAAAATGGTAAAAAACTTTCTCTAGAAGTGCCTGCATACCGTGTTGACGTGACTCGTGAGGCGGACATAACCGAGGAAATTCTTAGGCTTTACGGCTTTAATAATATCGAAAATCCACCATTTATAAAGAGCGTGATTTCAAGCCGTGACGAACTTTCGATTGAAAAAAATATTGAGCTAATTTCAGAACTACTGGTTTCTCTTGGTTATAACGAGATTATGAGCAATTCGCTCACTAAAGCCACTTACTATGAGGAACTTAGCACTATGAATGTGGAAAAATGTGTTAAGATTATGAACCCACTTAGCTCGGAGCTTTCTGTAATGCGCCAAACGCTGCTTTTCGATACACTTGAAGCTATTGCTCTAAACTCAGCACGCAAACGCAACTCGCTGAGAACCTTTGAAATAGGCAATACCTATACCCTTAACCCAGCTAAAATTGAAAGTCCAAACAAACTTGAAAAATACTCGCAAACTATGCGACTTGGTATTGGGCTAGTTGGCGCAAAAGATACGAAAAACTGGAACTCTAATCCTGAAAAAGCAAACATCTTTGAGGCTAAGGCGATTATAGAAAAAATTATTGAGCGACTTCGCATTGATACCAAACGCCTTAAGGTGCAGCAAGGTGTATCGAGCGACCTATTTCGCTCTGAATCAGCTAGCTACACCCTTTTTGATGGCACCACACTACTCTCTTTTGGCAAGGTAAGCGATAAGCTGATTAGTTCGTTTGACATCAAGCCAAAGCAGGATGTATATTGGATTGAGATTGACCTTGACGCTCTACTGAAAATGGCTAAAATCGGCACAGTCAAAGTTAAGGAACTTTCTAAGTATCAAGCCGTTAAGCGTGACCTTGCGCTACTTGTAGACCAAAACGTAACCTTTGCGGAACTTAAGGCTACTGCTCAAAAGGCTGAACGAAAATTACTCAAAGAAGTATCCATTTTTGACATTTACCAAGGCGACAAACTTCCTAGTGGAAAGAAATCTTATGCGCTAAGTTTTATCCTAGAGGACAGTTCAAAAACACTGACTGACAACGAAATAGAGAGCGTAATGAACAGAATTTCAAAGGCTTTCTTAGCACTTGGCGCAGAGGTTCGTGCATAACACACAGGGTACAAAAAAAGTGGGGGAGCGATCTTATTCGCTCAACCCCACTGTTAACCCTATAGCTTTTAATCCAAGTTAAATGTTTCAGCACCTTTGTCACCTTATGTTCCAAACTCATAAAGTTCAAGATTACCCCCATTTGTGTAGTGTGTAGTGTGTAGAAGAGAATCGGGGGCCTAAATGTGTAGAAACTAGGCTTCTACAAAGGGCTTTAACGAAACATCATAACTTACATTAAACACCTCGTCATCACGACGAAATTAGCAATAGTGTCTTGCTTAGTATTTGTACAATAAACGTGCCAAACAATATTATTATTGTATTTGGCATATAAAAAAGCTACATAACTGCCACTTTTTCATACTAATAATACAAATATAACTTATAAAAACTTATTTTCCAAATAAAAGGGCTTCTTTTTTTGAAAGAAGCCCTTTTAATAAATATATTCTTCGGTCAGGCTTAGAATCTGTTTAAATTTTTCTTTTCTATTTTGCTAAGGATCTGACACTTCGCTTTTCTCTCTTAGCAATTATAGAAAAGAAAACTTAAACAGATTCTTAGAACTGCGAGAAATACTTCACGAAACGCTCGTGAGGTACCGAAACACAGATTCTAGCAAATTGCGAGGCATACTCCTTCTGACTTTTGGTAAAGAACGAAAGCGATACGCTACCGATAAACTTCTCAATGAGTTCATCCTCGGTCTTGTTCACCACAACAAAGATGCCCTTTGGAGTCGAACCACCCGAATAGAATTCATCCGCCAAGAAACCACGCTCTGCCAAATACTCAATATTAAGCTTAATATCACGTGCCGTAGCTGCCTTAAAGTCGTCAGAAGCCTTGATGCCCTCCTCTGTGGTCAACAGACTGAGAACCAACTGCTGAGCAAAAGCATTAATACCATTTGTACAATACATCAAGCGAATTGCAAGCTCCAAATTCAACTCCTTATTAGTAGAGTGAATAAAGCCAAGACGCTGACCACTAAGCCCTACCGATTTGCTAAAGCTTTCGGTAATCACAACATTTTCGAGTTGCGAAAGGCGATAGTAATAATCATCAGTTGCATCATAGAAAATTCTACGATAAGGCGAGTCAAAGAATACAACTACCCCAGCATCACTCAAAGTTTTAATAAGTTTAAACTGCTCCTGGTCATCATATTTTTCGCCAAGCGGATTACCTGGGTCGCAAATCAACACAGCGTTACCCTTCAACTCATCAATTCTATCATACAGCTCGCTTTGAGCATAATACTCCGAATTGCCCACGCCACGCACCTGAAGCATCTGGAAGTAACAACCCCAATAGTAGACAGGCAAAAAGAGCTTTTCAATATCAACAGCCTGAATAATAAGGTCGAGTGCATTCATACCACCAGCAGTAATAAGCACATTATCCTTAGAGCTTTTGCCACAGAAATACTCAGTATTGATAGCCTCACGCAGCGTATCGAAACCCTTTGCAGGCGGATAAACTTGAATATCATTCGAATTAAAGTTCATCTTCTGAGTAACCTCACTTAAGTCTATATTAACCACTGAGTTAACGCCACGGTTTAGCAGCAAATAGTCAGTTCCATTTTGAGCTGATAGTGCTTTTAGTTTTTCACTAATTTGTACAATCTTACTTAGAGTTGCACCACTTTTACAGATTTTCATACTTTTCTATTTTTATAATATTAAAATGTGGGGGGGGGCATTAAAAACGCCACCCCGCTGATACATTAAATGTTGTATTATAGTTTTTGGTTGTAGCATCAAAAATTGGGGTAAGCCCGTGACTATAACTTGCCGATAAATCAAGCCCAAAACTAAAGGTGTAACCAACGCCACCCACGGCACTTAATATTAATGGGTGCGTCGAGTCTGAAACATCTTGCTTTGTACCATCACTATATATAATATTTGCATTAACAAGGCATCCACCCTGAGGCCCTACAAAGATTCTAAAACGATTAAAAATTCTCCACTTCGCCAGAAAAGCAACGTCAATATAATCGAGATGATTATCCAGCTTATTCCCCACAACTCCCTGAGTCACAATATCATCTGAACCAATTTGACTATAGTACGCCCCTAGTTCAAGCCCAAAACGCTTGAAGTTATAGTCGACAAAGGCACCTGCCTTTAGCCCCGTACGTGACGAGCCATTCGAAGATGTAAAGTCAGCAACATTAACACCCGCCCTTACTCCATAGTTAAAACCTTTACCATAATCATCTTGAGAGAATGCGCTAAGAGAGCACATTAGAGAGACAGCCAGAAGAGTAATAATCTTTTTCACAGTTTGATTTTTTTTTGGATTAAGGGGACTTCTAAAAACTGATTTATATGATTTTGGGATGAGATTTTTAATTATTTTTTTACCTCTTTTATGGGAGCATAGCGGGCTATGTGACCATAAAAAGGTGAAAAAAGAATAAAAATATCGCCTAAAAGCATATAAAACCTGATTCAGATGTCCATTGTTTAAAGTTATTTTTTAGTGGGGTCAGTTATTAGAAGTCCCCTTAAATAATTAATTCTGCCACAAAGATACTAAAAATAAATAATAAAGTAATGCTATTTTCAAGAAAATTTCCACAAAAAATATTACACTTAATATGATTAAATAGGTAATTGAATTAGAAAAAATAAAAAACTTTCAAACGAAAAAGCCCTTACAACTCATTATCAGCATTTTAGATATTATGTAGCACACCACCACCAACAACAATCGTGCCTTGGAAGAGTACTACGGGTTGCCCAACGGCAGGTGCCCAGAATTTTTCAGCATTGGTGGTATTGATTCTATACTCCCCTTCGTTGGGAAGTTTACTTACGGTGACGCCGCTCTCAACATTAACGCCAATTCCTCTAATTTTTGCCCTAACAACCGCATTATCAACTGGATTGAACCACCCTTTATTGATTACTAGGCTATCTGTCATTAGTGGCTCACCAACTCTCACGACGTTGCATTTAGGGTCTATGGAGCGCACCTCGACCTTCCCATCGCCAAGGTAATTGAAACCACGCTTCTGCCCTATAGTATATAGTACTGCCCCAGAGTGCGTACCAACCTCTCGACCCTCAGAGTCAAGAAGCACCCCTTGTTTGGGATTTAAATTGCTTGTAAGAAACTCACCATATCCGCCCTGCACAAAGCACAGGCTCTGGCTCTCACGTTTTGCGCACAGCTCCTCGTAGCCACGCTCCCTGACATACTCCCGAACCTCACTCTTATAAAATTCCCCAAGCGGAGTTAGGGTTTTCTCTAAAATAGTTTGCTCCACACCCATCGCCCACAGATAATAAGACTGATCCTTAACTGGGTCAACACCACACTCCAGATACTTTCTTGCGCTACGCTCCACTATTGAGATATAGTGCCCCGTCGCAATATACTCACACCCCAGAAGAGCCGCCTGCTGCCATAGCATCTGCCACTTAATCAGCGGATTACAAATAGTACAGGGTGATGGAGTCCTCCCAAATCTATGCTCTAAGAGGACTCTATCGACCACGATTCTTTTAAAATCAGCCCTAGCATCTTTTACCACCAGCTCTACCTGCAACTTCTCGCAAAGCCGCACCACATCCTCACGCTGCGACTCCAGCCCCAGCATATCAATCCACATAGCCACCACACCGAAGCCTCGCTCACGGAGCATCATCACAACCGCAGCCGAGTCAATTCCTCCACTAACGCCAACTAAAACCCTAGTACTCATAGTATTAAGATTACCCCCTCTTTAGAGCATTTACATAGCACGCTCCAAAATAGCACGAGCCTTTTGCGGAGTAACCACACCACGTTCGCCAACTCTCCAGCCTCGCTCAGTAAAACGCTTTTCGATTTCGGTGATAGTTTCTTCTGTGATATTATGTTCAGAGAGTCTGGTTAGTTTACCGAGTGAGCGATAGAATTTCTCAAGAGCCTCGATAGCAGCATCAATTTTTTGGTCATCACTACCCTCTTTCACGCCCCATACACGTTCAGCAAACTGCACAAGTTTAGCGTGTTTTTCATCACGCATAACATCCATCAATGCAGGGTGCACAATCGCAAGAGTCACACCGTGGTCAAGACCGTGAAGCGCAGTGAGTTCGTGACCAATCATATGGGTAGCCCAGTCCTGAACCGTCCCCATCGACACAAAGCCATTCAGCCCCATAGTCGCTGTCAACATAAAGTTTGCCGCAGCATCGTAGCTCATCTTGTCTGCAAGCAGCTCTGGCGCAAGCTCAATAAGGTTCAACATTAACCCTTCAGCAAACCTATCCATAACCATAGTTCGCTCAGCACCAGTGGTTAAGTACTGCTCCAACACGTGCGCAAAGGTATCTACAATACCATTCGACACCTGATTCTTAGGCAACGAGAAGATAGCTTCTGGGTCGAGAATCGAGAATGCAGGGTATGTTTTAGGGTTATGGAATGCACGTTTTTCGAGAATTGTGCGACGGCTAACCACAGCACCATTATTCATCTCCGAGCCAGTAGCAGGCAGAGTCAAGACTGTTGCAAGTGGCAGCGCAGCCGTAGCCTTCGACTCATCCAACATAAACTCCCAAGGGTCGCCCTCGTAAACCATTGCAGTAGCAATAAACTTAGTGCCGTCGATAACCGAACCGCCACCAACTGCCAAGAAGAAGTTAACGCCCTCTGCCTTAGCCTGAGCAACAGCCTTCATAAGAGTATCGAACTCAGGGTTTGGCTCGATTCCACGGAACTCCACCCATTCTCTACCTTCTAGAGCTGCCACAACTTGGTCATAGACACCATTTTTAAAGATTGAGCCACCGCCCATAGTTATCATCACCTTAGCATCAGAGGGGATAAGAGTCGAAAGTTGAGCGATTTGCCCTTTACCCATAACTAATTTAGTAGGGTTTTGAAATACGAAATTATTCATACTTTTTAATGATTTTTATAAAACAAAGCAGACTGTCAGGCTAAAAAATCAGCTTGACAGTCTCCTATAAAAATAAATTTTTAATACTTAAAGAAGTGGAAGTGCTTGAGAGATAAAGAATACCGCAGCGATACCAAGGATAGCGTAAAGCTCTGGGAATGCTACAAGAATCATAGTGTTACCAAACACATCGTGACCATTTCCGATTGCAGTGATACCGCTAGCCGAAAGCATACCTTGACGAAGTGAGCTCCACAGTGCCATTGCACCAAGTGCCAAACCACCACCAAAAATTGCAGAAGCAGCAGCCATCGAAATGTCAGCTACCAAGAAATCTTGGATCAAGAAGAAACCAAGGAATCCGTAAAGACCCTGAGTTGAAGGCATCGCACATAGGATTAGATAACTACCAAAAGCACCTTTGTTCTTTTTCATTGCACCGACAGCTGCGCTACCACTAATAGTTGTACCATAGCACGAGCCAATACCCGAAAGAATAAGCATAGCAGCAACGCCAATGTAAGCAAGTAAGATAGGTTCCATAATTTGTTTTAGATTTTAATTTGTTATTATTTAGTTTTATTAATTCTCAGTTTGAAAGGGGTAAACTTACGTCCACCACCCTCGAATTCAGCATTTTTGTAGAACTCTACAAAGGTCAAGCGGATAGGGTGAACCATACCACCAAGTACCGAAAGGAAGATATTCAGCCCGTGACCAATAGCGAGTATCACAATCATTATCAGTAGACTAACTACTGGAATATCACCGCTAAGCCCAATAGATAACTCATTGAAAACTTGCGCAATAATTGTACCAGCAAGCCCAATAGCGAAGAGCCTTACGTATGAAATCAAGTCACCCACAACTCCCGTTGCCATCTCGTAGAAACTGTAAAGCCCCTTACCGATTGAAACGAATGGTTTACCAGGAACGCTAAAGAATAGTATCAGCGCAATGGCGAAGTATAGTGTAATTTCATAGGCAAGCGAAGCTGAGTCATAGACTTCTGGAGCAACTCCTGTCATAGCAACAATCGAGCTAATAATTAGTATCAACCACCCAATATTCGACACACCATAAACAAACTTTCCGCCACGTTTAATACGATTGAAAGTCCTGAGTATCAGACCAAAAAGCACCTGACATCCACCAATCATTACCGACAGATAGAAGACATCATTAGGGGTTAGGAACATCTCCTTGAAGTTAGCAAGAGCCTCGATTTTCATAAGTTCAATACCGAACATATTGCCCGAGAAGAAGCCGAATATGACTGCCGCAGTATTCAAGAATATAATCAACCATCCAAAGTCTTTAAAGTTTGCAGGTATCTTTTTCCAAAGAGCAATCGTTGCAATAATCAGCAACAGACCGTAACCCGCATCAGCAAAGCACATCCCAAAGAAAATCATAAAGAATGGCGCAAAGAATGGCGTAAGGTCAAGCTCGTTGTAGCGTGGGTTCATATACAGCGCACCGATTGGCTCATACAAGCGTGCAAAGAAGTTGTTTTTAAGTTTAATCGGTGGATTCTGCTCCTCTTTAGCATCTTGTGCAGTATAGAGCACCTCCATCTGGTTAGCAAACTCCTCGATTTTAGCTCTATCAGCAGCATCACTCCAGCCCTCAAGAATTTTGATTGAGCCATCAACCTCGCTCTGTGCAGAGCCATTAACCTTAACAAAATCAGTATTTTGCAAAAGCTCTTGAACACGCTCTTTAATTGCTTCACGGCTAAGCGATGCTCTCTCTCTTGTCTCTTGAAGTTCAGCTTCACGCTGTGTCAATCGTTCAATTTCAGCCTCAATTTGCGAAGCACTAAACACAGGCGCAGGCAATTCAATAGCCTTAATATCAAGCACCTTAGCAGCATCTTCAATACCAACAGCGACTACGAAAAATGTTTGTCCATTCTCTTGCGAAATCACGCTAATAGCATATTCATACTCCCATTCGCTAGAGTAATTCTTAGTAGGAGTCTCGAAGAAACGTAGCACAATGCCACTTCCCTTAAGTTCCTCAATACTAGAGGTTTGAAACTCTCCCCACACGCTTACCTTCTTAGCATCAGCCGCCAAGGAATGTTTCTTATCGGCAATTTGTTTCAGCTCAATAGTTGCGCTATCAAAGGCATTTACTGCATCATCAATAGCATCAAAAGGCTGCAAATTCAGAGCATTTTGCTTAATCGAGCCCATTTCACGAGCAATCTTAGCATACCTATCAGAGAGAGCGACCTCAGAGAGGTTAGCCTCGCTCATCTCAAAATCTTTAAGTGTAATATCGACTATTCCCAACTCACGCAACCGCACCAAAAAGGCCTCCACATCTGCGTGAAAGAGAACAAAGTCATATCGGGTCATTTTTACTATCATACCTCGGCTGCCTCTAAGCGTTGTTTAATTATCTTTTGTGAGCTTTTGGAGATATTTTCTTCATCCTCCAAGAAGCGTTTAATCTTTAGTATAGCACCCTCATAACCAGGGATTTGCACCTTTTCGTACAAGTTTACCTTTTGAGTAGTTTTTTTACGAGCACGCTCTAGGATTTCTTGGCGTTTGACATAGACTTCACTTTCGAGTCCAAGTCTAGCGAGATCCTTTAGAATCTGTACACCATCGCCAATCCACATCGGAGCCATAAAGCGGTTATAGTCCTGCACAGTGTACTTAACTCCCTCAAGCATAGGTATTTGCACCCCAGCAATCTTCTGAACCCTAAGCTCCACATCTTCAACAGCAACCAGTGCACTATCGAATTCCCCCCACAGCTCGACCATATAGTCATACCTTTTCATCACTGCATCAAGCTCCTCGACCAGCTCACGGGCACGATCCTTAGCCCTTTTAACCTCCACACGCAGTGCGCTCTCCTTACTCTTGATGGTAGGGAGTGCACGCTCACGCATTTTGAGTTGTTTGCCAAGCTCAGCAAGCGATGTTTTATTGAATTGATACTTAATCATAGTTACTCAACTATTTGGCAGGCCAATATTTTTCCATAATCGACTCTTTGATAGCAACTTCCGCTTTATTAAAGTACTTAGCAAAAAGTCCCCAAGCTCTATCCAACATCTCCTCGATAGCGATATTTACGTCAATAGCCAGAAGGTCGTTAGAGTAATCCCTAGAGAATGCCAGAGTACGATTATCATAGTCCGAAAGGTCGAAACCATTTTCGAGTTTAGTGCGAGCATTAGCAGCATCGGCATACAGACGAACCGCCGCATTCATCACCTGAGGGTGATCCTCTCTGGTCTTCTTACCAATCACGAGCTGTTTTAGACGAGAAAGTGAGCGGAATGGGTCAACAATAACCTTTCCAATTTCAGCATCATTACGCAAAAAGAGCTGACCTTCAGTGATATAACCAGTATTATCTGGCACAGCGTGAGTAATATCACCACCATTAAGTGTCGTTACGGCAAGGATAGTAATCGAACCGCCACTTGGCAACTGCACCGCCTTTTCGTACAACTTAGCAAGGTCAGAGTACAGTGAACCTGGCATAGAGTCCTTCGAAGGAATTTGATCCATACGGTTACTAACGATTGCAAGAGCATCGGCATAAAGGGTCATATCGGTAAGCAGTACCAACACCTTTTCATTCTTATCCACGGCAAAGTACTCAGCCGCAGTCAGTGCCATATCTGGCACCAAGAGGCGTTCCACTGGTGGGTTATCAGTCGTATTCACAAAGCTCACGATTCTGTCCAACGCACCTGCATTGTCGAATACATTCTTATAATATAGGTAGTCATCATTAGTCATACCCATACCTCCAAGCACAATTCTATCAACATCAGCACGAAGTGCCACCATTGCCATCACTTGGTTATAAGGCTGGTTAGGGTCGGCAAAGAATGGAATCTTTTGTCCCGACACCAACGTATTATTAAGGTCGATACCAGCAATACCCGTTGGGATAAGCTCCGATGGCTGCTCCCTACGGTAAGGATTCACCGCAGGCCCACCAGTTTCACGCTCTTCGCCTTCGATTGGAGCACCTTCAAGTGGGTTACCATAAGCGTCGAAGAATCTTCCGCAAAGTTCTTCAGAGACTTTAAGCATAGGAGGGCGGTTCATAAATACCACCTCAGCATCGGTTGCGATACCCTCTGTACCCTCGAAAACTTGAAGCGTTACGCTATCACCCGAAATCTTTACAACCTGAGCCAAGCGACCCGAAACAGTTGCCAATGATTCATTCATAACCCCAGTAGCATTGAGGGTCACTGTAGCCTTTGTGATTGCACTTAGGGCTGTATATACTTTATTTAATGCCATTTTATTACTGTTTTTTACTTAAAAGTTCGTCAACTTTTGCCTTATATTCATTGAATTGTGCGCTTTCGAACTCAGAGTAGTTCATTTGGCGCAACACATTAATCAGCTCCTTGTAGTAGAGCGAGCACTCCTCGAAATTCTCGAACTTACGCTCAGCACTCACAATACCCATCACATAGTTAAACATATATGTTTGGCGTGACATTGGGCAGTTAGCGTCAGTCTTATCGAAAGAGTCTTGTTGCAAAATCACAAAGTCAATAAGCTCTGATTTCCAGAATTTATCGTGGTACTCAACTGGCACACCATCATCACCAAGGATATTGATTTGCTCATTTGCTTCCTTACCACGTTGAACGATTGTTTTGGCAGCCATAACTTTTTCAACCCAACCTTTTTCGATATTTTCGCTAAGCGACTCAACGATTTCGTCATACTCCAAGTATTTAGAGTAGCTATCAAGAGGGTCAATCGCAGGGTAGCGTTTCGAGTCTGCACGACCTTGGTTAAGGGCGTAGAAACAACGAGCAGCCTTCTTAGTTGACTCAGTAACAGGCTCTTTAAGGTTACCACCCGCAGGCGATACAGTACCGATAAATGTAACCGAACCAGTCTGACCATTATTAAGATAGACAAACCCTGCACGAGCATAGAATGCCGAAATAATTGCTGGAAGGTCCATCGGGAATGCATCCTGACCTGGGAGTTCCTCCAAGCGGTTACTCATCTCACGAAGTGCCTGTGCCCAACGAGAGGTAGAGTCCGCAAGCAGCATCACCTTATAGCCCATTGCACGATAGTATTCACCGAGCGTCATAGCCGTATAGACCGAAGCCTCACGAGCCGACACTGGCATATTCGATGTATTTGCGATAATCACGGTACGTTCCATCAACTTGCGACCTGTTCTAGGGTCATCCAATTCAGGGAACTCCACGAAAGTTTCCACAACCTCGTTAGCACGCTCACCACAAGCAGCAATGATAATTACCTCAGCGTTAGCCTGTTTCGAGATAGCGTGTTGAAGCACTGTTTTACCAGCACCGAAAGGCCCTGGGATAAAGCCCGTACCACCTTCGGCAATAGGGTTAAAAGTATCTATTGCACGCACACCAGTTTCGAGAACTCTCTGTGGGCGTGGTTTATTAACATAAGCAGTGATAGGCATCTTCACTGGCCATTTCTGAACCATTGTAACAGCAATGCTCTCACCCTTACTATCCTTAAGCGTAGCCACTGTATCGGTAATAGCATACTCACCCTTTGCAACAATAGCCTCGATAGTATATTCACCTTTAAATGTGAAAGGAACCATAATTTTGTGTTCCAACCAACCCTCAGGCACCCAACCAAGCCAGTCTCCAGCCTTTACAGTATCGCCAACCTTTGCAAGTGGAGTAAAATCCCAACGAGAGGTCATATCAAGCGGCGCAGTATATTCGCCCCTTTGAAGGAAGACACCCTCCATAGATTTTAGGTCATTTTGCAGACCATCGTAAATTTGTGAAAGGATACCAGGCCCCAAAGTAGCCTCAAGCATCGAGCCCATAAACTCTACACTATCGCCAACCCTAAGTCCACGAGTACTTTCGAAGACCTGAACAAAGACATTCTTGCCTGTAATTTTAATAACTTCGGCCATTAGGCGAACTCCGCCACAGTCGATAAAGCATATCTCATTTTGAGATACCGCCTCGGTGGTGTTTACCGTAACCAGATTCGAGATAATCCCAGCAACTACTCCTGTTTTCATACTTAGTTGTTTATTTTATAATTCAATTTTTCCTTTAGCAGTGAAGCTACCCACCATCTCTTCGAAGCGCACTCTACCAATCTCTTTGCTCAGATTAGCCCACCTTTGTAATATATTTAGTTTAGTGAGGTAGCTAAGCACCGCACTAAGGTCAAACTCGTGAGAGAAGCCATCAATCCCCATAGGTTCTATCAGGTTTTGAGCAATATCCCACCTAAGTTCGTCCATTTTGTGTTCTCTTTCGACAAAATCTTCAGTCTTAATTACACCTTGGAGTTGAGCCCACCACCACTCTTCGGTGGCATCGCCATCACCTGCAATCACCTCACCTGCAACAACTTCACGAATTTCACGATCAATTTCCGCCCAGATTTTTAGATATTTGTTGCGAGAGTTATTGCAAGCCTCATAGAAGTTCGAGAGCAGCAATTTTTCAATATCGTGTAGTCCATACTCTAGGGCAGGTTCATCCTCAATCACTACTCTACCCTTAACCAAGTCAAGCCCATAGCGCACCGAAACAGGCAATGAACTCACAAATGGCTCATCTCTTTCTTGGTCACTTTGTGGGCTTTGCGCAATTTCCTCTGCAATTTGCTCTGCGCTCAAGTTTCCAAGCGGATTGTGCGGAATATTGCTAGAGGTGAGTTGACCCAACAGATTCTCAATATCATAAAAAGCATAGAGAAGCTCCACTTCGGTGCGATCCTTTACGCTCAAATTTTCAAAAACTTCGCTACGCACCTCCAGTAGATTAACACTCTGGGTATCAGTCTTCAAAGTGTAAGGTTCGAGCGATGCAATAAGAGTATAGTACATTAACTTTCTCTTTTATTTGGTAAACAAAAATTCTGCTACTTTTGCACGCATAGCACCCGAAAGCAGTTCATTGAAAGCCTCGTCGCTAAAGTCAACATAGTACCCTCCCTCTTTAGGAGCGATTCTAAATGGCACTTTTACCTTACCATTGCTAGAAAGTTCAACGCCAGCTTTAAATTCAGCAGCCACAGCCTTCTTTAGTTCAGCGACCAATGCCTCAGGCACAATTACCTGCACGCCATTTTCGTCGCTTGGATTCCAGCTCTTAATAGCAGCAATAATAAGCTCTTTAACAGCCTCACCACTCTTCCAAATAGCAGAAACTTGAGGTTCAACAACTTTGGCGGTAACCATCTCTTGGATTTGAGTCTTTAGAGCCGAAAGGGTTTGTTGCGACGCCATTTTTACTTCGCTAGCAGTGTTTTTAGCAAGCTCAGCCGCCTTAGTTTCAGCCTCTTGGACTATTTTCGCAGCCTCTGCTTTAGCATTTTCAACAATCTCATTTGCCTGAGCCTTTGCTTCGTTCAATACATCCGAAGCCTCTTTCTGTCCACGTTCCAAGCCTTCACGGCGCAATTTCTGGGTTAGTTCCTCAAGTCTATTTTCCATTTTTTTTAATAATTATATCAATTAGCTATCCACAAATGTAAAATTAATTTACTAATAATGCAAATTTATTTTACAACTTTTTTATCAATGACTACTGGTGTGCTTCACGCAACAAATCTCCTAGTACTTTAACTGGTGAGAATGTAGTAATTGGCACCTCTACGAATATAGTATTCCACCTTGCCATTGCTCCATTCCAAAGCCCTGGAAGCTCCATAGCCTTAAGCTCACGCCCCTCGAAGCTCTTTTGGGAAATAAAGCCAGTCGATGGGTCAACATACTCCCTTAGATCAAATTTCACGCCCTTATAGTCCTTTGGCAAGCACACCAAATCCACAGGATTAAAGTGAGTAGCCTCTTGCATCAGTGCCTTTTGTTCGGCAGAAATCTGCGCACTCTCGGCAATTTGCAGCGAAAGTTCACCTCCACTACCCTTCACCCAGAATGGACCTCCACCTGGTTCGCCCTCATTGCGTACCATACCGCAAACCCTGAGCGGACGATCCAACAATGCTCTCAACTCTTCTTGAGTTCTGCGCTCCTCAGGAACACTATAACCAAAAGTCTTAGCTAGATAGTCCCACGCCTCCTCAATATCAATATTACCCATATCTAGGTCTGTCAAATAGGAGAACAAGCGAGCTTGAACCTCTAGAGCCAGTGCACCCAAAGCCTTTTTATAGCGAATTGTATCTATTCTACGCTCCTCGCTACATATATTATCAATAGTCTTAATAAAGATAATATCGCCATCAATATCATTAAGATTTTCAATAAGCGCACCGTGCCCCGATGGTCTAAAGAGCAGTCCACCCTCGGCAGTTCTAAATGGCTCATTGTCCATATCCACCGCAATAGTATCAGTGGATGGCTTCTGCACAGAATACGATATATTATAGACAACCCCGAAACGCTTACTAAAAATCTCTTGCGTCGCACTAACAACCTCTTCAAAGCCATCCCTATGTTCTTTAGAGATGGTAAAGTGCAGGTTCACTTCCCCACCGCTCGACGCACCATACTGCGCACCCTCCACCAAGTGTTCTTCGCAGGCTGTACGCCCTTGCTCATCATACTTATGAAACTTAATAAGTGCTTTAGGTTTACGACCATAGCACAACCCATCCTCTAGTATGGTAGAAACCACACCTCTAGGATCATTAAGATCAACACCGAGATCTTTCAAATCGCCATAGAACGCAAAATTTTCAATATTTTCGAGAGTCTGCTCAACCGCTTTATTGCTTTGTCCTGACTCCAAAAATGCATAAAAATCTTTAAACATACGAGTTGCAGCCCCAGAAGCTGGCACAAATTTCACCACCTTGAGTTTAGAGCCCGAAATCATTGCATTCCACTTTGCGGCATACTCTTGTGGTTGATTATCCACAAAAGAGAAGATGCCATCGCCAACACGTGCAGCACGCTCAATAGAAAGAAATGGAAATCCACTCTTAAAATTACTTATTTGCTCAGATAGTTGTTGCTCTGTAATTCCTTTGCTTTGAAGCAACTCTGAGTCTAGGTTTGTTAATTTCATAGCAATAAATTTTTTTTGTCAGGTAAAGTTATGTATTTTTGCTGAGAATTAAAAATTTATTTTATGTTTTTTTTAGAAGAAAATCACTCGCTACTTCCCCTCAACACCTTTGGTTTTGAGGCTATAGCACGCTATTACGCCACTTTTGAGTGTCAAGAGGAGCTTGAAAATATTATAAAATTTTCGAAAAGCAACTCTCTGCCTTTTTACGTTCGTGGAGGAGGGAGCAATATAATTTTCTCAAGCAATTTCGATGGCATAATTATTCACCCAACCTGCACTAGTATAGAGCACTGCGAAGGCAATATCGTTGCAGGCGCAGGTCTGGTATGGGATGATTTTGTCTGTTGGGCAACCAAATTTGGCTACTCTGGCATAGAAAATCTTGCCTATATCCCTGGTACTGTGGGGGCATCACCTGTGCAAAATATCGGAGCTTATGGGGCGCAAGTAAGCGACACTATTGAGTGGGTCGAGTACTTCGACACGCAGGATATGACCCTGAAAAGACTCACCGCCACGGAGTGTGCCTTTGGCTATCGTGACTCTATTTTTAAGCGAGAGCTAAAGGGGCGTGCAATAATCACTCGTGTAGCGTTTAATCTTTCAAAGGATTTTAACCCACTGACCGCTAAGCTCGATTATGGAGACTTGCGAGATGTTGTCAATGGTATGGAGGGTGGCGTAACGCTTAAAAATATCCGCAGGGCCGTCACTCAAATCAGAAAGAGCAAACTTCCCGAACCCTCAGAAATCGGCAACGCTGGCAGCTTCTTTAAAAACCCTGTAATTAGCGAAACCCTCTTCAATACTATTAAAGATAAGTACCCTAATATTCCCTCATATAGTGCCGCAGGTGGCATAAAAATTCCAGCAGGATGGCTTATTGAGCAGGCTGGGTTCAAGGGTACAAGGCGTGGAAATGTTGGGGTGCACGCCCATCAGGCACTTGTGTTAGTTCACTTTGGTGGGGGCACAGCAACTGAGCTAATGGAGCTTGCCGAGGATATTATTGCTACTATCCATAAAAAATTCGGTGTAGTTATAGAGAGGGAGGTGAATCTATTATGAAGATAAAGTTTGTAGTGGTTGGCAAAACTATTGAGAAATATTTGCAGCACGGAGAAAAGGAGTATATAGACAGACTGAAGCACTATTGCAAAACAGAGTATCAAACCATCTCGGAGCTAAAAAATGCTAAGAATATGTCTGTGGAGCAGATCAAAGAGCGTGAGGGTGAGTTGATACTCAGCAGTGTCGAGGGGTGCGACTTGGTGGTGTTGCTCGACGAGGGGGGTACTATATATAGTAGCGAGGGTTTTGCAGAGTACGTCGAGAAGTTAGCAGTGAGAGGTCTACGAGAGGTTGCATTTGTAGTGGGTGGTGCTTATGGTTTTAGCACTAAGGTATATGAGCGTGCACAGGGGAAGTTGAGCCTTTCGAGGATGACCTTTTCGCATCAGATGGTGCGCCTACTCTTTTTAGAGCAGCTTTACCGTGCTCACACCATCATCAAAGGACAGCCCTACCACCATCGCTAGACACAAAAAAATAACAGTTATTTGATGTTAGAGATACCCTCTACATATTGGTCATATAGTGTTATCCCTTCCAGCTCATTCTTAACCTCCAAAAGAGCCTTGTTTAGTTTATTGAACAACAGGCACTTATTCCCTATGCTCATAAAACAAGTAGTCGCATCAATAACATCGCTGCAACAACGCATCTGCAAATCACCTTGGATATTGTGTGCGATTTCATAGAGAGATATATTCTTAGGGTGACGAGCCAGCATATAGCCTCGATCTGTCCCCCCTGTCTTGCTATTTAAAACACCAGACTTAACCAAGCGTGTTAGCGCTGGAGTAAGAGTACGAGCATTTACATTAAATCTTTGACTCATCTCAGGTACTGTAATGCGCCTGCCCTGCATATACAAAGGAACCATCTGCACACAGACCATCAGACATAAACGTGTAGGAACTAGTAAAATAGCGGTATATTTTTAAAGGTTTATACTATTATAAAAGTTAGAGCAGGACTTCCAGCCCCACTCTAACTTTAAGGTTCTCTCAGAAAATTACTGAACCTTTAGTTTGAATACGTGAACTCCGTCAAGACCGTAAGCAACATAGATAAGTCCATTATCACCAAGCTTAACGTAGTTAGCCGAAGTTTCACCAAGTTGGTAAGTCTTCAATACCTCTAGTGTTGATTTATCAAGGATGTAAAGACCTGCAACACCATTTGCAATGTAGATATAATTCTCATCCACATCAACACAGTTTACAGAACCACTACCAACAACATTTGTAAATTCTCTGCTCTTTGTACCATTGTTAAAGATCATAAGTCCACCCTCGCCAAGTGATGCATAAAGGTCATCGCCATCAGCAAACAAGGTATTCTTACCATCAACCGTAGGAATAGTACCAACAGCATATTCTGTCACAAAGTCACCCGCAGTAGTGTACTCATACACAACAGCTTCTGCTGGAGAAACACCTGCAAGTACTGCCATATTATCACCGTACTTAGTTACAAACTTAGCCTCTTGAAGCTCTGTGTAAACATCTGCATCAATACCGTTTGAACGAGTAATGCCACCTACTGCACCAGATACAATCCAGTTGCAGCCATTCTCTTGAAGAATACAGTTACCAGAAGCTCCTCCAACTTTATTAATATCAATCTCAACGCTGCTTGCAGAAATAGAGTAATCAATAGCTGAATAGAACGCTCCAGCCTTACGACCACCCGCTACGTAGATTTCGCTTGGAGAAACGTAGATGTGATTAAAATCAAGTTCAGTAGTGTAATATGTCGCTGCGATTTCAAGGTCACTCATATTAACAACGTCAATGTAGCCTTGGTAATATTCTTCTCTTTCGTGCCAAGATACAAATGCGTAGCCATCTCTAAAGTCGATAGAAGTTGCAGAAATACGCTCATAGTCAGGCGAGTCGAATGCAGTAACGTGTTCTAGTGTTAGTTCATCACCGCCCTCTGGCTCACTTCCTCCATTATCATCGCCATAACCACCAAAGCAGCTGTCATCTGATGATATGTAAGTATTCTCTGCGTTAATAGTAACGCTAGCCGACCACTGAATAGCAAGACCGCTACCGTCAGGCTCGATATTAGCTTCGTCACACTGTAGGCGAATCTCGCCGCCGCTCATTCTCTCGTAGTAAGTGTTGTTGTGAATCTTTAGGTATTCTTCCACAGCAATCACAGCATAACCAGTTGAGCTTTCGTTGATAAAACGAGAGTCATTATTATAAATCATCTTGTCGGTTTGCACAAGAGTATTTGATTGCAAGTATAGCTTAGCATAAGAGTCTAGAGTAACAGATGCCGACTGAACGCCTTTGTACAAGTACACACTAGCGTTGTTTTCCGAATAGAAATCTTCGTCAACAAAAACGCAGCTACCAAATACGATTTCATTATCGCCGCTATTTAGGATTGACTTTGCATACACTTCGGCAGCAGAGTAGAAAGTACCACGAAGTGACATATGATAATCAGTAGTCAATGGGAAAGTATTGTAGTTGAAGAACTCTCCACTCCCATTAATTTCGAAATCGTTAGCAAAGATAATATCACCCCAGTTCTTCACGGTAATGTAGTTAAGCTCACCTGAGAGAGTCAAGCTACCACCATCAAGGATGTATAGTGTACCACCTGTTGCTCCCCATTCATTATAGTAATTCAGTGTAAGATCACCAGCAATATAATAGCATACATCCGTAGAGAACATAAGCTGACCATCATAGCTTTCGCCAGCTGGCAGGTAGTACGACGAAGATGCCGTAACACCATACGACATATCTCGACCTACGATACTCACTGCATCACTTGGGATAGCAGGTTCATCTTCGTAAGTAGATAGCGATGCTGCTCTGCTAGGAGCACTAGCCGAAGCTCCATTTGTTTCTGCAAAAGAAGGAGAGTTTAGGTCGTGAACACGGCTCTGGTCAACGCTACTTTTAAGCGTAACAGTAGTTGCATCGGTATCAGTGGTTGGAGGTGAAAGGTCTTCACCTTTACTACAAGAAACGATTGCAGAAGCTAGCACTAGAAGTGCATAGGATTTTAGGATTAAATTTTTCATTTTTTCTAGTTTTTTTAGGTTATTTTTTGTGAGTATTTTGTCATTTTTATAGTCTTTCGTCACGTGCCACTCTTGAGCTTTTCTTTGGGTTCCACTTATCACGGTATGAACTAAAGAAGAAGAACTCCTTAAATGATGCAATAATTCTGGTTATTCTGAGGAAATACCCTGAGTACAATGACTGCATTGGGGTGGCAATAATCATCTTAAACTCCTCTTTCCATCTCTCTGATAGGCTCATCGAAAGCAGGAATGATAGTACTGCTAGCGGTATGGTTATCAAAAACTTCAGTACAAGCAAGTCGAGCAGCCCATAAGGTTGATCAACCAAGAAGTTAAGCATATAGAATATCCACAGAGTATCGAAAAAGAGACTAAAGACCAAGTTGTCGAGATTCGTAAGGAAATTCATAATTCTAAAGTTAGCGTATCTAAAATCGAGTACATTGGAGTGTTTACGAAGTCTAAACCTTACAAGTGACTTGCCCCACCTAAGCCTTTGTTTGTATAGCTTTCTAAAGCTTGTAGGCACGGCAGTCAGGCATATTGCTTTGGGGTTAAAGACAACCTTATAGCCCGATTTTCTAACCTTCTGGGTAATATCACCATCAAGCCCTGGTCCAACGTCCCAGTATCCGATTTGGTTCAATACATCTGTTCTGAATGCACCAAATGCACCAGAAATAGTCCTAAAAAGATTTAGCTCTGAGGTGACTGTTCTGCCAAGTTGGATAGACTCAAGGTATTCCATCGACTGCATCAGCGTACAGAATGTGTCGTCTGCATTTCGAACCTTAACGCATCCACCAACTGCCCCCACATTATCGTGGTAATAGAATGGTATAAGGATCTGTTCGAGTGCATCCTTATCCAAAGAAGAGTCAGCATCGAGGTGAACAATCACATCCGACTTATTATTGAGTAGAGCTAGGTTTGCAGCACTCGCCTTTCCTCCACGCTCATCCACACTATAGAACCTATCAATCAAGCCATTTGCCTCCAATGATTCGCAAATTAGTTTAGTGTTATCATCCGAACCGTCGTCCACCACCACTAGTTCAAAATTCCTGTAAGTTTGTTCCCTGAGCGATTCTGTAAGCTTGTATATATTCTTGCCCTCATCCTTACCTGGAACGATAATAGTTACAAATGGATTTTTTGTGTATAGTTCAATTCTTGCAACGACTTCTTTTTGACGCCTTACGCCACGGTAGCAGAAACGTCTAATCAAGACAAAAACATCCAGCAGGTAGTATCTTGGTATCTCTATAAAGAAGAGAAACCAGAAGATAGAGGCTAGTTTTTCTAGCGTCATACCCTGAGTCAGATGCTCTAGATAGCTAAATATGTCATAAAGGAAATCCACAATTCTACAATTCTACAATACTACAATCTTATAATTTTGCAATAAACTGTTCGACACTGAGTCCTTGCTCATACTCAATAAAATCTACGCCTAGAAGTATCCCTGGCATATCAGAGAGCACGGTCTTAGTAGTTTCTATAACCTCTTGTTCGGTTAGTCGCATCTTACTTTCTGTTGCTACATATATAATATTATTGTTGACAGCAATCATTGCGTTAGGCAGTGCGTGATAGATTCTAGCAATCATCTCCACTCCACGCTCTACAAGAGCATCGCTACTGGCTACCTGTGCACGATATACACGAAGTACGTGGCTCAATCCTACTGGCATATTCGAAATAATCTGGATACGAACCTTAAGAATATCCTTAAATTGCTTGCACGATATTACATTACTAAACTTAGCAACACTCTCAGACTCAACAAAGTCATTTGTCGAAGCTAGCATCTTAATGCCTATAGGAGTAATATTAATGTTATGGAGCGCAACTGGCACCAGAGTTTCGATACTATACTTAGTCAGACAGCTCTCACACTCACACACCATTCTTGCCTGCGAAAAGTTTACACTACACTTGTTACAGGTGTAGGTAGTAGTAGGTCTGTCGTAGTCCACTCCAATGTGGCGAAGTTCACGAAGACACTTCGGGCAAATCAGAGTACCATCACGCATATAGCTCTGTTCTGGTGAGATGTTTGCACAACGGAAGTGGTGAAGCATATTTTGTTCCTTTACATCAATCGAGCCACACTTAGGACAAGTTTCGTGATAGATTAGCCCCTTATCAAAGCAATTTGGACATACGTGTACAATAGCAACAAGGTCATCACGTTTCATATACTTCAGCTCTTCTATGAGTTTAATACGTACATCAAGGAAAACAGCTGGGGTAAGTTCCAGCCCCTTAAGCATAACGTATAGAAGTGGGTGGAGGTATCCAAATGGTGAGCCCTTAACGATTTCCATCTCAGGCAGGCGGTTAGAACGAGTTGCACAGTGGCGACAAAAGGCATAGAATTGACGATCTGAGTTCCAAAAACTTGGCTCTGAAAAGTAAATCTTAAAGTCTAGGTCTGCCATACGCTTTTGGATTCGAACAGTCTCCTCGATTACAATCTGCGCATTAATATCGTCTGCCAGACCATCGCACGAACTAATCAGCGGGCGTTCAGTGATAGAGGTATTGAAAAATGCTGGCTTAAACTGGAAAGCATTGTTTGTAAATGGGCTACATAGCACAGTGAACTGACGATAAAGCAGTTTAATATTGGTTGTAGTATATATCACAGCATCGAAATCATCATAGTGAATATCGCTATGATTGTGCGACAAGAGTGTATCATCAATTATCACAATGCGCTGATTGGCTTTATTGATTCTTATCTCGAATTTATATGGGGCGAATTGAGTATCCATTTTTATTGTCTTGTATAATTGTAAAACTTTAGTATTATTATTTTTAACAGAGGCATACTACCATCTATATCTTTTTAGTACCACAGGGAATCCATCAACCCGATATTTCGAAGTCACCGCCTCTTTATCCACAAACTCTGCTCTAACAATAATCTCTTTGTTGTCGTGACTGTATTCATACTCCTCACCCACTTGTTTTTTACTATTACTATTTTTGATATAGGTCGACGAATAGGTAGCTATTACATCTCCAATCTTATCATCACCAATAAATGCCTCGAACTCCATACCGTTTTCAATGTCCGAGAATTCATCTGGAGTAAGTAGCATCTTGACGTGCAAGTCCAACATATCTGGAGTATTGTATGGCATATACGTAATAACTGGCTCGCCGTCCATCACCAAAATACCGTGACGAGCATCAATATCGACAATGACCATATCTACATAGGCAATCCTATAGTTGAATGCGCTGCCGAAAACTTCAGTATTTTCCTTTCTATAGATATGAGAATAGTTACCAATACCCTCAATCTTTTGAGTAGCGTCGTAATTTGCATCAGCAGTATTTACAATCTTCTGCTCTTGGGTAATCATACGCCCAGTGTGTTCCAATTTCTCATACATCTGGATTTTCTCCCACTGCAACTGCTCCACAAACTCCTTTGTGGCAACACCAAGATCAACATCTTTTTGAGCTTTTTTCAGAATGATTTGCAATGAATCGAGTGTTCTTTTCTGTTCAGTATATTCGCTACGTAGTTGATCTCTGCGATATTCTGCATCTAGCCTGCGGCTATCAATCTCCGAAATAGTAAACGGATCACTCATTTTTTGAACGTAGTCAATATTGATATAGCTATAGAGCGTATCACCTTCACACACTACGTCACCAGGCTTAATATTATAGTCAACCACCACAATATTACTGACGTGTCTAATTGCAGCATTACGGCTTACCAAAAAGCCGTCGTAGCGTGCCAAAGAGTATGAATAAACCAGATATGCTAGAATCAGAATACCGAGTAGCGCAAAGAGGATTGTGTATCCTCTACTTTGCCTTCTCGCTCTTTTGTTAATCTCATCGACAACTAAGTTAGTAGAGTGGTCGATTACTCTTTTGTGGGAAATATTTTTCATAATATGTTATAGAGTATTGGAACTGTTAGTTTCTATTGTTTAGTAGTAATAATCTTGTTTTGAGTGCCTCACGAGCTGCAATAAGATCCAGAACATTAATCTGAGAGTCCAGCAGCGTTAAGTATTGCATTGCAATGTTCTGAATCGAGAGTTGCTTAGATGCATACATTTGCTTAGCTGTCTGAATTTTCGCTTTATGGATTTCGACAACTTCGGCTGAGATATTTAGTAGCTGCAAGTTGCTATTGAGTTCACGTGTAATAATCTCAAGTTCACCTTTGATAGCTACACTTTGCTGTTCTGCTAAATTATTGTGCAGAGAGAGTCGAGCCTCTGCCTCACGCCTTTTTCGCTTGGCTTCTGAGGAGAGTGGCATAGTGACAGCAACGCCAACGTGACCAACAGTCCTAAGCTCCGAGCTAAAGTTTGATGCCGAGTAGTGCTGGACTTTAGCATAGGGTGCAATTCTAGCGTCATTCCAATAATTAATCGACGAGGCTTCATTGTCAATCAACTTACCCTCTAAAGAGGCTTCATTAATAATGTGATTATTTTGTACAAGCGACTCAATCTCATCGCTACTAAATTGAGTTTGAAGTGCAATATAGCTTTCAATATCAAAGATATTATCAACTGACACCTCGCACGGTTTTATCGAGGCCTTGCAGATGGCAAGTTTCAGTTCGAATTCTGCTTTATCGAAGATTGTCGAGTTGCCAGTCTGTTGCAGGTAGTCTTGAAATTCAATAAGGTCGCTATACAGTCCTATCTTTACTCCATATAGTTTATTATAATGAGCATCAATAATTTGACTTTGCAACTCGCTAGCATCGTTAATCATTGCTATTGTACGGTAGTTGTTTTCGTTGAGTTCCTTCCAACTGCTTTGCAGGTCTACCCTCTCATTAAACTTCTTAGAGCCAACAAAGCCGCTATTTAGGATATTCCAAGTGAGAGCAAGCCCTAGGCGGTTGGCATAGGAATAATATTCATCAAAGGGATCGTCGGTTCCGCTACCGAATTTACGATCATACCCGCCTGTTAGGTCAAGCCCTGTTTCAGCTTTTTTAACATCTCTGCGAGCATTACTCCAGGCCTCAATATCAGCTAGATTCTGCGAGATGTCGTATTGCAGAGCATCGACTTGAGCCTCAGCAATAGGACACTGCGATTCGAAGAGTTGATCGATATGCTCAATGGCGTTCGTAATCTTAGCGATTGCAGTTTGCTGACTCTGTTGAGCAGAGACCATACCCACACCTACAACGGCGCAAATAACAAGTGCCACGAAGTTCTTTGAAAGTCTGTTCATATTATTTTATTTATTTTAGTCCTAAAAATCTCTTATAGGACTATTTTACAATATACAATAGCGTACAACAACTACCTTTCGACTATCACCCTCAACAACCTAAACAATATTTTTTATAGTGTTTAGATCTCAAAAAAAACATCACTCCCTTCACACTTCAATCTCCACCACAACTCACTATATCTTAATCATCTACA
>JAWXTM010000019.1:0-35295 GCA_044433505.1 Rikenellaceae bacterium | reverse complement strand
ATGGATTGAAAACAAGCTAAATAATCGTCCTCGTAAAAGACTCGGATACCTCACACCAAATGAAAAATTTAAACAAATTATTAATATGAATTCAGTTGCATTTGCAGGTTGAATTCAGCTACCTTTACGCAATGAAAAGAATATTAATCCTTATACTACTACTATCAAGCACCGTACTGCTTCGTGCTCAAACTACGCAAGACTCAACCCTTACGCTCTACAGAGGATACGTTGGGGGAATGATGGTGCACCTTGGCTACGGCTCGGGCGGAATACTTACCCCTACGGGTAGCAGTCAAACTATTGAGGTTAAGGGAGTCTCTTCGGGTATTGGTGGGAAAATCGCAGTGCTACTGGGCGACCACTTTAGAGCTGGCGCAGAAGGATATGTCAGTACAATAAAATATGGGGATAACCGCAAAGCATCACTCGGTTGGGGCGGACTCTCTGGTGATTATGGTTGGATATGGGATAAGTGGAGGCTCTATTTCGGAGTGACGATAGGGGCTGGTGGCTACGAAAATATGGCATCACTCGATTCCCCACTCAACAACAACACCCCTCAAGAAACAGTCTGGAATTCCTATAACGTCTTTATCATTGACCCCTATATTGAAATAAATTTTTCGCTTACAAAAAAAATATTGCTCTGCGCAAAAGTGGACTGGATAACTAGCCCAAGTGCCAACAATAGCTCATTTAAAGATTACTCGACGGGACCTAGGCTATACCTTGGATTTATGTTCGCAAAGTAGATAAAATGGTGATTTCCAATTTTCTTAACAAAAAAAAATGCCAAAAAATTTGGAGTTTTAAATATTAAGCTATATATTTGTACTTGAAGAGTGTCCGTAGAAACACTCATTCGAAGTTAACCAACTAGAATATTCATTAAAAAATTAATGTTATGAAAATTAAACTTTTTTTACTCGCTACTGCAACCCTAGCAATGGTAAGTTGTTCTTCATCTAAGTCACAATCAGGTCCTGACACTGAAGTTGAAGTTCCTTGTTCAGGTTACTCTTATTCAAGCGACCACGACACTTTCAGATCTAGCGCAATGGGACAAAGCACAAACCTAGAAATCGCTTCTCAAAAGGCAATGACTGCTGCTCGTTCTAAACTCGCTACTTCTATCGAAACTACTGTTAAGACTGTAACTGACAACTACCTTTCTTCTTACGAAGTAGGTACTAACGAAGAAGCTAGAAGTCGTTTCCAATCTATGACTCGTGAGGCTGCTAGCCAAACTCTTAGAAATGTTCGCACTATCTGTAACAAAACTACTCAAAGTAGTGACGGTATGTACAAAAGCTATGTTGCTCTTGAAGTAACTACTGATGCTCTTGAAAAAGACATCGTAAATGGTATTAGCAATGACGAAAAACTTCGCACTGACTTCGAATATGAAAAATTCAAAGAAGTTTTCAACGAAGAAATGGCTAAGCTAGAAAGCGAACGCTAGAGTAAACGATTTAAAATAAAATCTTTACTACACTATGGTGTGACTAGGGTCATTGCAAGATAATTTGCAATGGCTCTAGTCTTTTTTTTAGAAAAAATGAAATGAAAAATATTGGAATTATTGGAGGGGGAGCGGCTGGTTACTTTACTGCCATTAATATAATGGAGATGATGCCATCGTGCAAAGTTACCATCTACGAAAGGGCATCTAAACCGCTCGCTAAAGTTGCTGTGTCGGGGGGCGGAAGATGCAACCTTACCAATAGTTTCAACGAAATATCTAACCTCAAAGATGCATACCCAAGGGGGCATAAGGCTATAAAGCAACTCTTTAAACACTTCGACAATGCGAACTGTGTTGAATGGTTCAAGAGTAGAGGGGTGAGGCTAGTCTGCCAAGATGACCAATGCTATTTCCCCGAAAAACAAGACTCCGCTGAAATTATCAATACCTTTCGTCAACTATGCAATAAGTATGGTGTAACCGAAAAAATGCATAGCAATATCCAAAAGATTGAGCCTTGCCAAGGGGGTGGATATAACATAGTTATTGAGGGGAGCAGCCAACCCACGTTCCATAATGCAGTGGTTGTAACAACTGGTGGAAGCCCTACGCTCAGAGGACTCAGTATGCTAGAGGGGCTTGACCTACAAATTGAAGACCCTGCGCCTTCGCTCTTTACATTTAATATCAAGGATGCTGAACTTCGAGAATTAATGGGTGCTGTCGTAAACAATGTCATACTCACGCTCAAGGGAACAAAGCTACGTTCGCAAGGCATTCTGCTTATCACGCACTGGGGGCTGAGTGGGCCTGCTGCGTTAAAGCTATCGAGCTACGGGGCTAGAGTGCTCCAAGAGAAGCAGTACAATGCCACTCTTTCTGTGAATTGGGTGGCAGAGCGTAATGAAGATGTTGTTCGAGAGCAACTAAAGAGTGATTTTGAAAAGAATAAAGCACGACTCATTACCAATATTCGCCCCTTTGGACTTCCTGTCAGAGTGTGGGAAATGTTGCTCACCAGAGCTGGCATCTCACACGAAAGGCGTATGGGGGAAGTAGGTAGCAAGGGGCTGAGTAGGCTCGTTAATGTACTTTGCAATGATGAGTATGATATATGCGGAAGGAGCAAATTTCGAGAAGAATTCGTAACCTGTGGTGGCGTGGCTCTGAGCAATATAAGCATCCCTAGTATGGAAGCGAGGCAATACTCTGGGCTCTATTTTGCAGGCGAGGTGTTGGATGTTGATGCAATTACTGGTGGCTTTAATCTGCAAGCAGCGTGGAGTATGGGCTATTGCGCCGCACTGGCAATAACCTCTAGGGGACTTCTAAAAACTGATTTGGTGGATTTGGGATGATATTCGAAGCTGAGTTTTTGCCGCATTTTCTCTCTAATAGCGGGCTATTCGAGAGAAAAAAGGTGAAAAATCAACCAAAATAAAAGCCCAAAGGCATCAAAACACATTTTTAAAACATCCATATTTTTTAGTTAAATTTTAGTGGGGTCAACTTTTAGAAGTCCCCTCAATAGAATAATGGCACACCACGTATATCATACCTCGTTAGGCTTTATTAGAATTGAGCATTGTGCGCAAAGGCTCACGTCGCTAAAGATTCTAGAACATCCACCCGTTGACTTTGGTACGCCAGATAGTTTTACAGATAGTGTCTTTGCTCAAGTTACAGAATATTTAAATGGAGAGCGCACGGTTTTTGATGTTGAAATAGACCTGAGTTGTTGCACCCCCTTTCAACAACTTGTTTATAGGGAATTGTTGCAGATACCATACGGGCAAACCTGTTCGTATAGTCAAGTTGCTGAGGCTGTTGGGAATCCCAAGGCTGCACGAGCTGTGGGGTTGGCTGCGAATCGCAATCCTGTTCATATAATAGTACCTTGCCATAGAGTTGTTGGTAAGCAGGGTTTGTTAGTTGGTTATGCGGCAGGGTTAAGTGTAAAAGCGATGTTGCTCAAGGTTGAGATGCGGTTAATGATTAATGGTTAATGGTCAATTTTTGCCTTTCTCCCAAAGCTATTGCAATAGTTATAGCTTGTAGTATTACAGACTAAGTCAAGAAAGTTTTTTGGTTCTTTTGTTCACAAAAGAACGATGGCATCAGTCCGCTAGAGTAATAGCAAGGCGAATGCCTTGCCTAAAAATCAAAAGACAAAAATCTTTCGGTTGTAAAACCGAAAGCTAGTACAAACTCCCATGAAATCTTTTGGGGGTTTGGGCGAAGACCAAACTGGAAAATCGAAGATTTTCCTCCCAAACCCCCAAAGCTATAGCTCTATTGTATTGCTCTAGTTTCTGGCTCTATTGTATTGCTCTTGCATTTGCTCTAGCTCAGGGGGCGTTTCACCCCCCTGAGCTAGAGCAATACAATATGACTTGTCCTGAAATAAGTTTACAGTCAAGCAAAATAAGAAATGTAAACACAAATTAGGACAAAAGATGAAAAAAACAAGAATTTACAGCCGAGAGGAGAAGCTTCGTTTGCTATCAGAATATAGTGATAGCGGTTTGACAGCAACAAAGTTTCAACAAATTAGAGGTATGGGTCATTGCACTTTATCAAATTGGTTTGCTACCTTTGCAAGAGAAGATGATAAACAAAAGGAGGATCCAATTATGAGTATTAAGAACAAGCCCGTGTGCATTAAGAGCCTGCGAGAGATCGAGTTAGAACAGGAGAATAAGCTTTTGCAAGAAAAGTTAGCGTATGAGAAACTGCGAGCACAGGCTTACGACACGATGATCGACATTGCCGAAAGAGAGCTAAATATTGAGATAAGAAAAAAATCTGGAGCCAAACAGTGAATCAATTGCACCATACCCCTATACGCACAAGTGTAGAGGTATTGTGTTCACTGTTTGGCAAGAGCAGGCAAGCTTATTACCAAAGAGTTAATCGCATTTATACAGGGGCAGCGAGCAACGATATTATTTTGGAGAAGGTGCGAGAATATCGCAGTTCAATGGGTCGTATTGGAGGTCGTAAGCTCCACGCACTCCTCAAGCGAGATCTGCCCGAAGAGCTTCAGATAGGTCGAGATGCCCTCTTTGACATCCTTGATAATAATGGACTTAAGGTGCATCGCAAGATTCGTAAAGTACGTACGACATATAGCGATCACTGGATGCGCAAATATCCCAATCTGATACGTGGGCTTATCCCTATGCGCCCTAATGAGTTATGGGTAAGTGATATAACCTATATTGAGACTATGGAAGGATTTGTATATCTGCATCTGATTACAGATGCCTACTCGCATAAGGGGACTTCTTAAAATTGATTTGGTGGATTTGGGTGATATTTTGGTTGATTTTTACCTTTTTTCATCTCGAATAGCCCGCTATTAGAGTGAAAATGCGACAAAAACTCACCTCAAAATCTCATCCCAAATCCACCAAATCAATTTTTAAAAGTCCCCTAGATTGAGTAATCCCTTAAGTACTCCTGAAATTGAGACTTGTAATTCTCGCCTATCGGAATGCGCTCGCTACCAAAAATTATCTGGCTGCGCTCTATTAACCGTATCTTATCCTTGCGAACTATAAAGGAACGATGTACCCTGAGAAATTCATCGCTCGGAAGTATCTCTTCGGCCCTCTTGAGATTCATCAACGATAAAATAGGTCTTGATCCATCCTCCAACTGAAACTTAACGTAATCCTTTAAACCCTCCACATACAGCAAATTCCTTAACTCTATTCGCACCAACTTATACTCCGACTTTACAAATATAGAACCTACCCCCTGAGCAGAACTCTCCACTGACCCCGACTGCCTAAGCAACTTAAACCACTTTGCCGCCTTGTCTGCCGCATCCAAAAAATCTACATAAGAAATTGGCTTTAATAAATAATCCAATGCACTGACCTTATAACCCTCCACAGCATACTCATTAAAAGCAGTCGTGAAAATTATCTTGGTGCGTGGATCTACCATACGACTGAAATCCAAACCACTCAAATTCGGCATCTGAATATCCAAAAATAACAAATCTGCCGAGGCTAGCTCCTCGCTATTTATCGCCTCTAAAGCGGTCGAAAATGTCGCAACGTGCTCCAAAAATGGAGTCTTCAGCACATAACTCTCTATTAGCTCGGCTGCCAGAGGTTCATCATCTATGACTATTGTACGGAGTTTCATATCTTTAAGGGGACTTCTAAAAATTGACCCCACTAAAATTTAATTAATAAAAATGGATATAAAAATAGGTTTTGATGCCTTTGGACGATATTTTGGTTGATTTTTCACCTTTTTTCGGTCGAATAGCCCGCTATTAGACCAAAAATGCGGCAAAAACTCACCTCAAAATCTCATTCCAAATTCACCAAATCAATTTTTAGAAGTCCCCTTAACGTTAATATACTACTATAATATTCCTGATTAGAGTCAATCACCCAACTATGGCGATTGGTGTAGAGCAGCTCCAAACGTCGCCTGACCTGCTCAAGACCTATGCCGTGACCGCTCTTGTCCTCATCTCGCTTTGCGTGATTGCTGTTCTTGATTGATAGCATCACCTCACCCAACTCACTATTATCCTCGAAATAAATCTCTATAAAACCCTCGCCCGAAGCACTCACACTATGCTTAAAAGCATTCTCTATAAGCGAAATAAAAATCAACGGAGCTATCATCGTAGCACTACTATTAGAGATATTAAACTCCGTAGTAACCCTCACCTTACGTGGCAAACGAATGCTCATAAGCTCGATATAGGTCTTCAAAAAATCAACCTCACCCTTTAGCGGAACAATCTCATTGAGGTTGTCATAGAGAATATAGCGCAACAGATTGCTCAGCTCCTTGATAGTCTTTTGTGCCTTATCGGTATCAATAGCCGTCAGGGCATAGATATTATTAAGGGTATTGAGCAAAAAGTGGGGATTAATCTGGCTCTTTAAGTTCAGTAGTTCCGCCTTAGTACGTGCACTCTCAGCCTCTTTGAGAGCCTCTTCGCTACGTTGCAACCTTTGCGCTAGGCGCAGAGCCGTGACAAGCCCTATCATCAACACATAGTTTATAAAATCACGCACCAGATACATTACCATCGAACCACGTGGTCTTTGGGGTATATTCTCTGGGCGCAGGGACTCCCACATCAGCCCCTCGTTAAATAAGTACGTAAAGGTCAAAAGACCTGCTATCAAAACAAAATTTGAAAAGAAAAACCACCTCTGGCGACTGGCAAGCAAAAAACGAGGAATAAATAGCAAATAGTTCATCAAGTAGATAAAAAGCAATGTGAGAATATTCACAATAAGCATTAACATACCGAATGAATCGAATATATTATCTGAGGATACTCCCCAAAATAGGGATATACCAAGAATCACACCCCAGCCAAGTAGCTGGAGTATGATTACTCTATTCTTGCTATTTAATATGCTTTTCACCTGCTATAAATCTCTGACTAGGCGCACATAATTATTAATTCTAATAGCATCACCCTGTGGGCCATTCCCATTAGCAAACTCCGTTGCATCACCTGTTTTAGGATCGCTACGCTGAGAGCCTGCACCGTGAATATCCACCCAATTTGGGGTTGAGCTTCCACCCATTTGCGGATGACCTCCCTCTGGACGACCTCCCTCTGGACGACCTCCCTCTGGACGACCACCTTCTGGACGACCTCCCTCTGGACGACCACCCTCTGGCGGTGGCATCATTCCCATTCCCATTCCCATTCCCTGAGAATTTGACATATTACCAAGGCTTCTACCAAAGGCTACATAGACCCCTGCACTACCTGCATTTGCGCTTGCTGAATTCTCGTGTGTAGTAGATGTCCAATAGAATGGATAGTCCTTTTGCCCAGCCTCATCAACAATAACAGACACCTCAAATAATGGGTCGATAGCTGCCGAAGATGTTGTTAGTGGCGAACGGCTATAGTCCACAATACTCTGTAGCTCCTTTGCATTAGGCACTCTCCAATCGCTATGACCAAGGTACTTCTCCTGGTTCATCTTTTGGGCATAAGAGAGTGCCTCACCCCAATTCATAGCCTCTCCGCAGTCTGCCTTACCCCACATCAAACCAGTAGCATTATCGGAAATAGTGCCATCCCCATTATCCGCAAAATCATTCACCCCATACTCAGCACCCCTCACAAAACGTACCAAAAATTGTTTATCACCCCCACCAAGACCTAGTCCATATCCCTTGATACGACCATCCGCAAAGTTCACCCCAAAGACCAAATTCTCGGTTTCAGTAGATCCAACATAAAGCGTCGAAGAGAGCATCTGAGAGTCAATAGCACGTGCACCATTCGCACCATACTCAAACTCAAAATAAGTTGTATTAATAAATGGCATTCCATTAATACCGCCACTTGGACTCTGCCCTGGGCTAACGTCACTGCCACTAAAAATTATCAAAGAATAGCCCTCCTTGATAGTTGGCACTCTCCAATCAGAGAAACCCGCCAGCTCAAAGGACTCAGCTGCCTTGATTGCCTCGGCATAACTCATCACCGAATAGCCCTTCTGCCACACAAGTCCTGTGACTAAATCCGTTACAGTTCCATCACCATTATCGACATACGAGGGGGTATTGCCAATATGCTGGGCATCCTGACCGTAGAACGCCTCGTCTACTTTTGGTGCAGCAATCTCATCGCTATTATCAAAGTACTTTACTTGGTCAGTGTCCACAATCTTGTAAGACACCGTTGGGGCTTGAGCACAAGCACACAAGGTCGATAACATCAATACGCCCTGCGCTACATTTCTTAATACTTTCATCTCTCTCATTGTTTTAAAATTAAGGGGGAGATTTTTTTATCAGTAAAACCCTCTCCCCCCTAGAAAAGTTTACCCCTCTTTATTACAAAGATACAAAAATTATTCGTACCTTATAGCATCAATAGGATTAAGTGCCGCCGCTTTTTTAGCAGGATACCACCCAAAGAAGACTCCCGTAACGGTACACACCGCAAAGGATAGCAGTATAGTCCAACTCTCAACCAATATAGGCCAATGAGCCAAATGCTCCACAGTCCACGCTGCCGCAAGCCCAAAGATAACCCCAATGATACCACCCGAAATACTGATGATAATTGCCTCGATCAGAAACTGCGACAATATATCCACGCCACGTCCACCAACCGACATCCTCAGACCAATCTCCTTGGTACGCTCCGTTACCGACACATACATAATATTCATAATACCGATACCACCCACAATCAACGAAATGCCTGCAATACACGCCAGTAGTGTTGTCATCAAACTACTAGTAGAGTTCAGCATCGAGGCAAGCTCCTGCTGCGAACGAATTGTAAAGTCATCGTCTGCTGTATCGAGCAGCTTATGGTTGGCACGAAGCACCTCTGTAACACGCTCAATAGCAGTATCGGCCTGCTCCTCATCCACTGCGCTGGCATAAATCTGACTAAGATAGGTCACTGCCAAAACACGCTTCATAACAGCAGTATAGGGTGCAAGTACAATAGCATCTTGGTCCATACCCATAGTATTGTAGCCCTTCTCTGCCAAGACTCCCACGATACGGAACGGAATCTTCTTGAAGCGAATAATCTTACCCACTGGGTCTTCGCCATCAGGAAAGAGGTTCTCTTGGATAGTCTTACCAATTACGCAGACCTTTGCCGAGGTGATAATATCCATATCGCTAAACATTACTCCACTTTCGAGCTTAAGTTGGCGAATTTCGAGGTAATCATCCGTAACCCCCGTAATTGTCGAAGGGTAGTTATTAGCACCATAGATATACTGTCCCGAAGATGACACCACTGGGCTAACAGCCATAAGCACCTCGGTTTCTTTTAACAGTGATTCATAGTCCGTAATCTTTAGAGTCTGCATCGAGGATGCATCTTGGCGAACACCACCACGAGTATCCTCGCCTGGTTGAATCATAATCATATTCGAACCCATCTCCGCAATCTGGGAGTTGATACTAGCCTTCGAGCCTTGACCTATCGCCAACATAGTAATTACCGATGCCACACCGATAATGATACCAAGCATCGTTAGGAATGCTCGCATCTTATTATTGCTCAACGCCTTAATGGCAATTATTATTAAATTTGATATTTTCATAGCTTTTTAGTCTTCTACAATAGGCAGTGCAGCGAGAGCCTCCTCAGCACTACTGATTGTACTATTATATGTATCACTCTTTATCATACCATCCCGAAGCATAATATTGCGCCCTGCAAACTCCGCCATCTCTGGGTTGTGGGTCACAAAGATAATGGTACGCCCCTCTCTGTGCAGCTTTTGGAGCAACACTAGAATCTCAAATGATGTACGAGTATCAAGGTTACCCGTAGCCTCATCGGCAAGTATCACCGCAGGATTATTAACCAGTGCTCTGGCAATCGCCACACGCTGCATCTGCCCCCCACTCATCTGATTGCTCTTATGGTTGAGCCTATCGCCAAGCCCAACGGCCTTTAGTGCCTCAACAGCACGTGAGTGACGCTCCGAATTGCTAACATTCTTGGTATAGAGCAGTGGTAGCTCCACATTCGCCACAGCAGTAGTCTTAGCCAGCAGGTTGTAGTTCTGGAAGATAAAGCCGATTTTGGTATTACGTAGCCTTGCGCTTTGGTTTTTGGTCATACACGCCGCCGAGACTCCATCCAATATAAACTCCCCAGAGGTTGGTACATCCAGACACCCTAGTATATTGAGTAGCGTACTCTTTCCACTCCCCGACGTACCCATAATGGTCACAAACTCCCCCTCGGTGATGCTAAAGGAGACTCCCCGTAGCGCACGCACCGTCTCCTCCCCTATCTGGAAGTAACGCTTAACGTTCTTAAGTTCAATTACTGTCTTTTTCATAACTTTTAAATGAGTCTGTTAACGTCCTGGAGGTTTTTGTAGGAATGGGCTTTCGGTAGAGTTTTCAGCACCTGCAGGAGGCCCCGACATCTCGAATGCTGAATCCATACCCGTTACCACCTCTTGACCAAGTTGTAGTCCGTAAACCTCGGTAATAATACCATTAGTAACACCAGTTGTTACCTCAACAGGCTCTGGGCGATTACCATTCACTATCCATACCACTGTACCCTTTGGTGCTTGCTCCACTGGCGTGCCATCTTCAGGCACTGGAGGCGTAAAGCTAAATGCCGCTGCCGAAACAGTCATCTCACACTCCACATCAAGGGTGAATATCTCTACATTTGCAGTAAGACCTGGTTTTAGTTTCAAGTCTGGGTTGGCTGCCGAAATCACCACCTCATAAGTGGTTACATTACTCTCCACAATAGCCTCTTGGCGCACCTGAGTCACCTCACCCTCGAAAATATCCAACGGGAAGGCATCCACCGAAAATTGAGCACGCTGACCCACTGCCACATTTCCTATATCAGCCTCATCGACGTCCACAATAACACGCATATCTGTAAGGTCGGCCGCCACGGTGAATAGAGTTGGAGTACTAAAGCTCGAAGCTACGGTCTGACCCTCCTCAACACTACGTGAAATCACTACCCCATCAATAGGCGAATAGATAGTCGCATAACCAAGATTGGTTTCAGAACGCTGCAAATCATTCTTTGCCACAGCGTAATTATTCTTAGCCGTTTCATAGTCATAGAGGGTTTGTTCGTACTCCGAATCCGCAATCAGCCCCTTATCAAAAAGTGTCTTGATACGTGTGTAGTTTGCAAGCTCAAAATCATACTTACTCTTTGCAATGGCTACATTATTTTGGTTACTATTCCTATCTAGCAAGAGCGTACTCTTATCAAGCTCGGCAATAACCTGCCCCTTCTTCACAACGCTGTTATAGTCCACATAGAGGTTCGTAAGGATACCTGATACCTGCGTACCAACATCCACAAGGGTTACTGGCTCAACAGTACCAGTAGCCGTAACGCTCTGTACTATGCTCTGCTGTGTTACCTTTGAGGTTATCCATCTTTGTGATGAGGGCGCACTACTCTTCGGTAAAAACCAGTACACACCTGCTGCTACTACTGCTACTCCTAGAATAGAGAGTGTAATTTTTTTAGTCTTTGTCATATCTATTTAAAGTTTAATAATATCGGTTTGGTAGTAATTTAATAGTGCAAGATTTAGTATCAACTGATACTTGTTCGTAAGGTAATCTTGCGAGGTTTGATTGTAGTTATCCTGCTCGGTGAGCAACTCAATGGTGTTTTTCAATCCCAACTCATACTGCTCGGTAATAAGTTTCAAACTCTTCTCAATAGCCGAAAGCGCATACTGCGAAACAATATACTTTGACTGCGAGGTTTGAGCATTATTATAGAGCGTTTCGATAGTTTGATAGAGATCCTTATGAGCCTGAGTCTGCTCAATAGTTGCCATTTCTAGATAGTTCTGACTCTTTTGGACAGCTGTTTTATTTTGCCACTTGCTAAAGATTGGCACTGAAAGGTTCACCCCCACCGAAGTATTAAAGCTATTGCGCAGTTGGTCGCTAAACTCAAAGCCATCATAGCTATTATGACTAAGACCCGTACCTGCACTAAGGCTTAGGGTTGGCAGGTAGCCTGCCTTTGCAATCTTTTCGTCCAGCTCAGCCGAAGCAATCGAAAGCTCTTTGGATAGAATCTCAGGGCGTGATACCAATGCGTCGCTATAAACATCCTGAACCGCAACTATTGAACTAAGCAAATTATCGTCGGCTACATCCATCTCCTGAACCGTCACCACCATATCTTGCGATATTTCCAATAGGTGCTTAAGGCTAACATACAGATTGCTGAGCTGCGACTGCGCCACCACCAAGTCATACTCATACGACGCTGTTGCACTCTCTAGTTGCGCCAAGTCACTGATACTAATACTACCAGCCTCATAAAATGCCCTGCCACGCTCCTGGTTTGTCTTGCTCACCTCTAGGCTCTGCTCCGACACCTTTATCTGCTCCATAGCATAGAGTATCTCAACATAGACTTCGGTGATAGATACCTCTATGGTGTTTTCATACTCTTGGTACTGCAATGTTGCAATCTCATTTGCAATGTCGCTTTGTTGCAATAGCGCACGATTCTTACCCCCATTGTAGAGAGTCATCGAGAGGTCAAGCCCATAAGTGCCATTATAGGTACTCTTGCTTGCATCAACGTCCGTATTAGTTGGGTTCGTGTTAAATGTCTGACCAATAGTAGCACTAAGCGAGGGCAGAAAAGCACCCTTTGCGCTGAGTTGATCAGCCTGAGAGTTATCAATCTGAAGTTTAGCATTTTGGAGCGTAATGCTATTTTGCTTTGCATAGGTCAAACATTCTGCAAGACTCATCGAGAGAGTATCAACTCCCGACATTGCAAAGATTTGGGTGGGAATACAGCATAAAAAGAGTAATGCTGAGAGTCTCCATAATTTTGATTTTTCCATATACTTTGTGTAATTTAGTTTGGTACAAAAGTATATTATAGTATTATGGTAAAAAAATAAAATATACAAAGGGGGTGATTTTATCGAAAAACCCCTATTTTTCATCTCAGAACAATTCATTACACTAACCTTGGCAAGTCTACTATCTCTGAAGACGGTACTGTTTGTTATAACTTAGGTTGTTATGATACAAGCTAGAGCAAACTAAAAAACCGAAGCCCTGAAGTGTTCCGTAGAATTTCTTAAGCTGTGGTTCTTGGGGGGGGGGAAGAAATAGGGGGAATTGCGTGTTTTTTGGCTCTAAACGAGGCTTACACAACCCTTACAAACTAAGCTAGCAAAATGTCAACAAAAAGCACTGGGGCAATTCTCACCTTTGACCTGGGGAATCAGAACTTTTTAGAAATTCACTGCTTTATTCAACGCTTCAAAAGCTTTTTGGTGGCTTTTTGGCTAACAGATAAGTATCTCAGGGGTTTTAGGGGACGGACAGTCCCCTAAGCTAGAACTCTACACCAGAGCTAAAATCAGAGCTCTAGCTTTGGGGGTTTGGAAAAAAATCTTCGATTTTTTTGTTTGTCGTTCCTCCAAACCCCCAAAAGATTTTATGGGAGTTTGTACTAGCTTTCGGTTGTACAACCGAAAGATTTTTGTCTTTGATTTTTAGGCAAGGCATCCGCCTTGCTCATTGCTCTAGCGGACTGATGCCATCGTTCTTTTGTGAACAAAAGAACCAAAAAACTTTAATCATTTTAGTCTGTAATACTACAAGCTGAAACTATAGCAATACAACAGGGCAATAGCTTTGGGGGTTTGGAAAAAAATCTTCGATTTTTTTGTTTGGTCTTCGCCCAAACCCCCAAAGATTTTTATTGGAGTTTGCGCTAGCTTTCGGTTGTGCAACCGAAAGATTTTGTCTTTGATTTTTAGGCAAGGCATCCGCCTTGCTATTGCTCTAGCGGACTGATGCCATCGTTCTTTTGTGAACAAAAGAACCAAAAAACTTTAATCATTTTAGTTTGTAATACTACAAGCTATAACTAAAGCACTACACCAGAGCTATAGCTTTGGGGGTTTGGAAAAAAATCTTCGATTTTTTGTTTGTCGTTCCTCCAAACCCCCAAAAAACTTTTATGGGAGTTTGCTCTAGCTTTCGGTTGTACAACCGAAAGATTTTTGTCTTTTGATTTTTAGGCAAGGCATCCGCCTTGCTTTTAATCTAGCGGACTGATTCCATCGTTCTTTTGTGAACAAAAGAACCAAAAAACTTTAATCATTTTAGTCTGTTATAATACAAGCTATAGCAGACTTTGGTCATCTGGTGTGCCCAGTGGCACAAAATACTACACTGCACCTAAAATACCGAAACCGCTCGCAAATCACCATTCTCCAACAAATCACTCGGAAATATAAACTTCCCAACAAAAATAGCAGAATTTAAATCAGTGTAATTACCAGCCGTTATATCATAACCAACCCTCTGAAATGAAACCATCAACAACTCCGTGCAATAAAGTTCCGTCGTATCACCCAACACATAACCGCTATCAAAAGGCACCCCCTTCTCATACCAACGCACCGCCTCATCGGTCACCTGCTGCAACTGCTCACTACTCAAAGACCCCACTCGATAAACACCTCCCGAAAAAGCCTTAATTCCACGATAAAACTCCGAAAGCGGCTCAAACTTCACCCTATCATAATCTCCTGGAGCAGCCTCATCAGGCACGCTATGCACAACCATCGCCTCCCCATCCTTTATAACCAACAACCCAGTATGAGTATATATCCCCCGACTATCAGCAGCACTCAAAAAGACATTCGCCGCCGAACCTCCCTTGCGAAAAACAATATCACCGTTTCGCAGAGAATCAATACTAGGATATGGCAGCACTGATGCAATAGTGCCACACCCCTGCAATATCAACACAAAAAAGAGATATGGATATACTAATAACCCATATCTCTTACAAATTTTCATACCTATAGCGAAAGTTTTTAGAGTTGCTTCATCTTCCACTGCCCATCAACCTGCACCATATTCAAAACAACCTCTTGCGGTTTATTTTTCTTAAAGGTCATAAGCGCATAGACAGTTGCCTGAGTACCATCCTCAGATAGTTCTTCTCGCACAACCTTGTAGGATTGGAGTCCCGCCAACACTTCATCAAGATGCCCCAAGGCAATCTTGAATTCTTGGGCTAACTGCGCCTTCACCTCGGCATCATCAATATCAAGATACTCTACATAAGCATCAAAATCCTTAGCCTGCTGAAGTTCCAGCATTTTAGCAACAGTCTGCGAGGCAGTCATAGAAGTAGCACTCCCACCACAAGCCACCGCTAGTAGCATTCCAACGCACCCTAGCACTATAGAATAGAGTTTAGTCATAATCTCTATTTTAGTTTACAGAGCCATTGACCATCTTCACCCTTTACCATCTTAAGGGTAGATTTTTCATCACCACCATTACCATAAAGAACTTTCATCTTTACGGTAGCAGAGTTACCATCTTCAGAGATTTTTTCTTCCAAGACTTCGCAACCCTTAATACCACCCTCTTTTTCTTGTAGTTGAGTACCTTTAGCTTCAAGCATAGAAACAAATTCCGCTTTTTCTTCAGCCTTTAGTTCCTTGCCTTTGTCAGCATAAAGATTATCTACATAAGCGGTATAATCGCCATCTTGGATATAGCCCATCATTTCGATAGCTTTGTCAGAAGGAGTCTTTGCACCACCGCCGCCGCAAGCAGTAAAGAGAGTCAATGCGATTACAGACACTAATAGCAATAATTTTTTCATATTTTTTTTTGATTTTTAGGTTAGTAAATATAAACAACGTGGTCTATAGGCGTAAAGGTAAGTCCTTTTTCGCTGAATTCCAAACTTTTTTTTACAGTAGTTCCCTTAGCAAAAAAGTCATATCTTTGCACCCAGATAATAAAAAGCAATAATATGATATTTTTTAAGAGCAGACTAGGTAGAATGCTACTAGCGTTAATTTCGGTAACATTATGGGGCTCGGCCTTTGCAGGGGCTAAGATTGGGTTTGAGTATATGCCGCCAATAATGCTGTCTGGTTTGCGCTTCACACTGGCTGGACTGCTGTTAGTTCCCGTAGGGTTTGTAATGAAGATAAAGTGGCGGGAGCTACTCGCAAACTGGCGATTCATAGTCTTTTTTGGTATGATTCAAACCGTGTTGCAGTATGGGTTGTTCTACACTGGGCTGAGCTATACCCCAGGTAGCCTTGCTGCGATTATCATTGGTGCAGGCCCTCTCTTCATTGCAGTTATGTCACACTTTACACTCTCCGACGACAAGCTCACGTGGCGCAATATTTCAGCGTTTTTGATAGGGGTTATGGGTGTTGTCTTTATCTCGATTAACCCCGAGGAGTCGGTGGCAGCACTCAATCCACACTTTTATTTGGGTGTAGCACTACTTATTTTAAGCAACTTGGTAGGTTCATACACTAATATTATGGTGGTAAAATACAAGGGGGTGCTATCATCTGTAGGTTTGACAATGGGTGCAAATTTCACGGGGGGAATAATACTCTTTCTCATTTCGCTCTTTGTGGAGGGCACATCCTCGCTCGAACAAAGCCTTCCGCTGGAGTTCTACTTTGCACTGCTATGGTTGGCAATAATCCCTGCCGCAGCCTTTTCGATGTGGTATTACCTTCTCTCACTACCAGACACAAAAGTGTCGCAACTCAATATCTGGAAGTTCCTGATACCAATAGTTGGCGTGCTTATGAGCTGGTGGTTACTTCCCGAAGATAGCCCTAGTTGGCGTGCTATTGTGGGGATTGTAGTCATTACCCTCTCGGTCTTAATGTACAAGAGAACAAAATAAAAAACTGGGGTACTTTAGCGACACTACCCGTCAGACCGCACTGCCTTTTGCACATTCTATTTATTGCTTTAGTTCAGTTGCATTTGCAGGTTGAATTCAGCATATAAAACCGATTAGGGTTCTGAAACATAAATACAAAGCAAAAAACCTCGTAAAGGCAGAGCTCGAAACAATTATATCAACACTGAACTTTGGTCGAAATACTAAACATCCTATCGACATCTTTAAATTTCTGTCGTGTAGTTAGCAATAGGAGTATTCATCAATCACGAGGGCAGAATCTATGAGGTTATTCGCTCAATGAGTGGGTATAAAGCTCCATTGACTACGGTATCCTGGGAAGAGTATGTGTATATAAACCTCGAGGTTAAAGCTTAACCCTCAGATACCACGTAAATTATCCACCTCAAACAATCAGCCGATTAGTGATTGGCAACTGGCAACATTCCAAACCAACTACGACCCATACCAAAACCCTTGGATGGTATAAAAAACTTTGATTTTAATGTTACAATTTTGTTTGGTGTTTGATCCCTGAACAAATAATTACAGACTTATAGAACAATTATAGAACAAAATGACTAAATTTGAGGCGTAAAAAATAGATTAAGGTCAGATTACACTTAACTAACATACAATAAACAAATATAAAAATGAAGAAATTAACTATTGCCTTGGTTGCACTCACTCTTGCAAGTTGTACAGGTTCAGGTAACAAGGCTGCCGATGTGCCAGCTATTGATTTGGCAAATTTAGACACTACAACTGCTCCAAGTCACGATTTTTATCAGTATTCTACTGGTGGTTGGCAGGAGCGCACACCTCTCAAAGATGAGTATTCTCGCTACGGAGCATTTGATATGTTGCGTGAGAATAATGAAATTCGTATCAACGAGCTATTTGCAGGACTTACCTCTCAAGAGAATGAAAAAGGTAGCGTTGGACAGAAAATTGCAGACCTATATAAAATGGGGCTCGATAGTATTCGCCTTAACGAGCAGGGTGCTACACCAGTTATGGCAGACCTTAAAGCTGTTGAAGCAGTCAACACAAAAGATGAACTTACTAAGACAATAGCTGCAATGCACCGTGAGATAGCCAACCCATTCTTTGGAGCATATATCTCTACCGACCTTATGAGTTCTAACGATAATATTATGTATGTATCGCAGAGTGGTCTTTCAATGGGCACAAAAGATTACTACGTCGAGGAACGTTATGCAGAGTTGCGTGAGAAGTATCAATCATACATCGAGAAGCTATTCTCATTGGCAGGCTACTCAAACGATGATGCAGCACGTATTGCAAAATCTGTTATGACTATCGAGATGGCTATTGCAGAGGCATCAAGCTCAAATGTTGAGTTACGTGATAACTACGCTAACTACAATATGATGGATATTGCTGATTTTAAGGCTAAATATGATGCCTTAAATTGGGACCTGTATGCTGAGACTATTGGCTTTGAGCTACCTACACAGATTAACGTAGGTCAACTTCGTCAAATGGCTGAAGTGAACAACCTGCTAAAGAATGCCGATAAGCAACAACTAAAGGATTATCTTGCTTTTAACACCCTTAACAGTGCAACGTCATATATGAGCGATGATATCTACTCAGCATCATTCGACTTCTATGCTAAAGAGATGTCAGGTCGTGAGGCCCAACAACCACGCTGGAAACGTTCGTTGGCAGTGCCTAATGGTTCACTTGGTGAGGCTGTTGGCGAGATGTATGTGGCTAAATATTTCCCTGCTGAGTACAAAGCTAAGATGCTTACTCTCGTTGGCAATCTCCAAAAAGCACTCTCTAAGCACATTGCAGATCTCGATTGGATGAGCGATGTGACTAAAGCTAAAGCACAAGAGAAGCTATCTACTATCTACATCAAAGTTGGTTATCCTGATAAGTGGAAAGATTATTCATCGCTTAATATCGACCCTTCTCTCTCTTATTGGGAGAATATCAAGGCTATCAGCCGTTGGGGTACTGCCGATAACTTTGCAGATCTTGGCAAACCAGTAGATCGTGACAGGTGGGGAATGACACCACAGACAATCAACGCATATTACAACCCAACAACAAACGAGATTTGTTTCCCTGCCGCAATTCTTCAACCTCCATTCTTTAACCCAACTGCTGATGATGCAGTAAACTATGGTGCAATCGGTGTTGTTATCGGCCACGAGATGACTCACGGATTCGACGATCAGGGTCGCCAATTCGATAAAGATGGTAACTTGAATGATTGGTGGACAGCTGATGACGCCGAGAAGTTTGAGCAAAAGACAAAGGGTCTTATCGCTCAGTTTGATGCTATCGAGGTATTGCCAGGAATCCACGCTAATGGTGCTTTCACATTGGGTGAGAATATCGCCGATCAAGGAGGTTTGCGTGTTGCTCACACCGCAATGCAAGAGGCTAAGGGCGGCGTTGAACCAGAGGCAATTGATGGCTTCACTGCCGAGCAACGTTTCTACTTGGGTTACGCAACCGTTTGGGCTCAGAATATCCGAGACAAAGAGATTGAGCGTCTTACAAATATAGACCCTCACTCACTTGGAAAATGGCGTGTAAACCAAACTCTAAAGAACATTGACACATTCTATGAGACATTTGGCATCACCGATGGTGATATGTTCCTTGCTCCTGAGAAGCGCATCGTAATTTGGTAATCTTATCATACATATATAAAATAATAGCGACCCATTCGAGGTCGCTATTATTTTGCAAATATGATTTCTGCTTTCTATTAGGATTGCGTGGAAACCAACCTTTCTTGACTCTCTTTTCTTGTTCCAATATCTCTTTAACACTCCAAAATGAGGAGAAGCCAAAGACCCCTAATATTGACGACCAGAAAATATTATTTACTAATATAGAGGTGACAATACCTATAATGCCAAGTAGCAAGAATATCCACCAATATTTTGCTCCTAAGTAGTATTCAACTTTGATTACTGCAGGGTGAAAGAGTCCAATAATCAAAAATATTGCAGCACCTATGCCAAGCCCTGCGAAGATAGATATTTCCATAGTTCTATGTTTTATTTATAGCTGTGCATACCCCCTAGTATAAAGTTTACTCCGAAATAGGTCATCAATACAAAAATAAAACCTACAATAACAATAACGTGTGTTGTGACTGCTTTTTTGTTGCTATCAGATGGCAAGAAACTGCGATGAAACAATATTGCATAACACATAAATGTAATCAGTGCCCACACCTCTTTGGGATCCCAGCCCCAGTATCTGCCCCACGAGTTATTTGCCCAAATTGCACCAATAAAAATTCCTGCACCGAGCAGAAATGACGATGGGTAGAGCATAATATTATTGAGCAAGGACAGAAGCTCTATATCTCTTTTGTATCTCTTCTTATTCTTAAAAATCATAGCCAGAGCCACGATTGATTGCAGTGCCATAATACCAAAAATGGCATACGAAATCATTATAAACGATACGTGAGTAGTGAGCCACGGGGAATTTAGAACGGGGATTAGTTCTGTGATTTGAGGGTTACTGCCACTGATGTGAACTACCAAAAGAGTAAGCCCCGACAAAAACAAACTGATAGAGTTTAGGTGGGGTACTCTGCGCATCAAAACTACCGAAATAGCCATTATTGACCACGACAAAAACAGCATCGTTTCATAGCCGTTTGAGAGTGGAATGCGTCCCGCCAAATACCATCGAATTGCAATTAGAACTGTTACTACAGCGAACGAAAAGAGCAGCGACAGAGAGAATAATAGTCGTCTCCAACGAGGCTCACTTACACCCCTAAACATTGCAAAATAGATGGAAATAAGGGCAAGTAACCCCATAGTCAGATTAAACATAAAGAGGATTTTGACATAGGGAATGCTATTGTAGACTATTTCAGTTTTAATGCTAGCTTGGCTTCTGCGCTCCACCGAACCATCTTTTGGAATTATTTGGAATAGTTCACCACTTAGCAGCATATCAATAATACCCATCTTCTCCTCTATCTGAGCTACTGCTTTGATGAGTGGGGTTTGTCCTGCGTGGTCTACCGTTCGAGCGGTGTAGTCGAAGAGTTTATATGTTCCATCTTCATAATAGAGGTCACTTAGGGCTATATATTTTGCACCCACGCACTGTAAAATCTCGGCAAGTTCCTGGTTTTTTATCTCAAAAACAGGCTCATCTTGCCAGTAGTCGGGATAGACCAACCAACTGCCGACAACCTCGTCGCTGCTTAGACCCTCGTAGCTACTCTCGCCATATATCTTTTGAAGTATATCCCGTGACATTGTATTGAATGGCGCAACCCTATCTTGATAGATAATTTGTCTTTGAGAGAGGGAATCGGCCTTTGAAGTAGCGATTGTAGGGGATATAGCATAACTACTCACAGTAGTAGCCATAAGTGCTAGAGTAGTGATTGTACCACCACGCAGAAGTGGATGCTTCAGCAGTTTTCTAAATCTGCTTTTCGGGGATATTAGCATAAGCCCAAAAGAGGCAAAGAGCATCCAGTAGCCTATGTATGTTAGGGTATTCCCCCACGGGTCATAGTTTATGCTTAGTACGGAGTTTTTGCGAGCCGAGTCGTATGATGATTGATATAAGCGATAACCCTTGTACTCTAGAATATTGTTCATTGAGATGTTAAAGCTCTCTTGTTTGTCCTTATTTTTGATTGTAACGCTCGATGTGTAGTTGCTTGGAGCAGAGCCTCCTGCGTAATAATCAACCCAAAAGTCGTTGAGTTTTATCGAGAAGGGCATACGGTGAGCTTTATAGTCGCTGTCATAAAAATCAACCTCTGGTCGTCCCTTACGTAGTGCAATTTTACCCTGTACACCAAAGTAGTGAGTTACCCCTGCCCCCAGTAGTATAATCAAAAATGCAGAGTGAAGTAGCACACTGTTGAGTTTTTTAAGTTTATGTACTATGTGATAAATTGTTCCAACGGTCAATAGTGCCCAGAGTGCCGAGAACCAATTTGAGCCATAGACGTTATCGGTGATAAACTCCGTGCCATAGGTGGATTCAACAAAAGTTGCTGCGATCAAGACCGCAACAACCATAATGTAGAGGATAGAGATAAACTTCTTCATATTTTTTTGTGATTGCAGGGGCGATCAAACCCCTACAACCTAGTAGATTAAATTGCGTCAATAAACGCAATCATAGCCTCACGGTCACTCTTGCTGAGCGTACGCCAAGCGTCACGGCTGTACTCAGCCTCTTCGCCTTGGTGCCATAGGATAGCCTCTTCGGTATTACGGGCACGCATATCGTGCAGACGGTCAGACGAGCCATTAGCCTTAACGTGTAGTCCACGTCCCCAGAGCGGTGTTGTGCGACAATACTTACGCATACCTGGTTTGTAGAGTCCAATATCGTGTTTCAAAAGGTCAGTATAAGGCCAGATTGTTTGGTTCGGGTAGCGTGGCATCATATCAGCCGAGATATTACGGTCACCATTTACGGGGTCGCTACCTGTAGTCCACGATGGTTTGTGGCAGGCGGTACATCCCATATCATCACTTAGGAATAGCTCACGTCCACGAAGCACCTCCTCGTCATCCCAATCACGAACTGATGGAACTGCGAGTCCACGGTGCCACACCATAAAGTTCACATAGCTATCTTGGTCTAGAGCGATTGCAGGGCGAGTGATGTTTCCACTCTCGTCAGTACGCCCCTCTGTTGCAACGTAGTCTTTAAAACCTTGAGTAGCTGTAGCCATATAGCTATTGAAGTTTTCGTTCTCTAGTACAGTGTCATCATTTATCTTATTGTTATATGTCTCCATCTTGAAAGTCATATAGATAAATTCGTAGTTTGAGGCATCATCATCAGCATTCTTAAATTCAGAAGTCTCTTTTAAGTACTCTAACCAGCCAGTGCCTACATAATAGGCTTGGCGGTCTTTGCGCATTACATTGGTAATGTTCCAGATAGCGTTCGAGCCAGCACCATTTTGAAGCGTACCACGAGTCTGACCGTAGGTGTAGCGGCCATATTGGGTAGTGCCATCATTTTCAGTAATCTGCCCACCGATTTTGCCTTGCGAGTAGCCACGAGCCTGCTGAGCTTCGTACTCAGCATAATAGTCCTCATTAGATATTGCATCCAAAAGCCCTGTCCCATAGATACCGATTGTAGCTTCGACAGCAATCTCAATACCAGAGTAAGATTCAGAGCCTTGCCAAATTACATTGAAGGCATTCTCTGGGATAACAACTTCTGGGTAAATCAAGGAATACTCAGTTCCATCCTCATACTTATTGCCATATTGGTCGGTGTAATCGTGCCAAATAATCTCCACTTGGTTATTAACGATAGGAGGGTAGGCAGTAAATGGAGCAGAGGTCATAGTTTGTGGCATACCAGGTAGAGATGCCATTGCGTATGTGGCATTTTCTTCGCCACCAGTATATAGGCAAATCAGGTATCCATTACCGTGGTCTTGGACATTAAAACTCCCTTCGATGCGCTTGCCGTGACCATAACCTGGGTGACAGTGCATACAAGAGTTACGCACATAGGCAGGGCCCAGACCTGTCATTGGTACATCAGGAGTAGTTACAAATGGATCTTCGAAAAATGCCTCACCTAGTACGAATGATTTAGAAAAACCATAATTTTCAACTGCGGGCGATGGTTGTTCAAAACAGTCCGAGGTGTGATTGAATGTAGTGCCAAGTTCCCCACCTGCATAAGCCCAATCAGGCATCTCTGTATCTTCTGAGTCAGGTGTAGGTAAATTAGTATTGGTACTTTGGCAAGATGATAGTACGAGAGAGCCTATTATTGCGAAATAAAGGGTAGAATTTAAAAACTTTTTCATCTTTTTTTTTATTGTGCAAACAAGCAACTACCCATTTTATAGGGGCAGTTGCTTGTCTGCTATTGGTTAATTTATTAAGTGGGCTTAATTATTGAGCATTTACAAGTTCATCAGCTGCTTCAACTGCTGCCATAAGCTCGTTGCAAGCATCAATGGCTTCTTGTTGGTCAGTAGTTGCAGTTCCCGAACCAACATTGTCACGGAATGGAGCTACCATACCTGAACCGTCACCCTCGCCACTTTCGCCACCGATTTCAAGAATTGCAGTGGTAAACTTAGCTTGAACGTCAGCGTCAACGCTTGAGTCTAGAGAGTTAATATATTCGCTAATCTCAGCATAAGCCATTTGGCAACCTTTGATATTGTCAGTAAAGTCAATAATAGAGTTGTAGCTAAACCAAGACTCAACATCGAATGGGTTACCTGAGTCGATAGGGTCTTGAATCTTAGTGTTACCAACCTCGTCAACAATAGTGATGATACCATTCAGAATCTCAGACATTGCAGATTTTTGGCTCTTGTAAAGTGAGTTGCCAGTGTCGCCTGCACCCTTCATCATATCACCATAAACTAGTGCACGTGCAAGTTCAGTGTCTTCCATAATTTGAGCCTTTTCAGACGAAATATTATCAATACCTACCCAAGAGCACTCCAAAAGGATACATTGATTGCGAAGGTCACCAACAATACACAGCAGGTATGCTAGTTCGTTGTCGCTTGTGCTAACCTCGTTAAACGAAGCAGCGGTACGTGCAGCACCGTTTTCGAATAGCATATACTCCACAGCGTGGAATCCAAGCAGTGTATTACCCAATACCTCGCCTGCATAAGCTACTGCATCGTCGCCACCAGGGTTGCCATCCTCATCATAAAAACCTTCCATCATAGTAGTATTAGCTAGCAGGTTGTCAAGTGCAGTTTGGTCAAGTGGCCAAGAGTCGATACGTGGGTCGATAGCGTAGTCACCAGCAGGGCCGAACAAGAATGCTTCCGAAATTTCCCAGTATTTACGTGCAGTAACCCAAGCATCAGCAGCTGCCTGAATCTTTGCATCAGTAAGGCTACCATCTAAATCATAGCAAGCATCGTAGAGTGACATTGCTTTTGTTGCGAGTGAATTGTAAGTTGCAATAACTACATCGTCAACATAGTTATTGATAGAGCTTGTCATTAGTTCATTTTTTTCGACCTCGTAACCAGTTCCGTCATCTTCTTTTGTACAAGAAGTCATTGCACCAACAGCAACCATTGATAGCAACATCATTGAAAATAATTTTCTTTTCATTTTTTTGTATATTATTTGTTAATTATTTAAAAAATCCTGAGAATGCAATACCCAAAGAGAAGGTATTTTCAGTATTGTAGTTTCCACCTGGGAATGTGCGAGAAGAGTACTCTGCCTTAACCACTACCTCTGGAATAGGGAAGTAATTGATACCCACAGTCGCTTTGTTGCGTTCGTAGTAGGTGAGGTCTAGCATAGCCCCTGCGTCATACATTGAGTCATAGTACTCGTAACGACCAAAGAGGTATAGCTTATGTTCTTTAAGGCTAGGCATAAGCCCAAATATATTATAACCACCCTCAACGCCACAACTTATTGCTGTCTTAGCAACGTCAGAGTGTGCCGATGGCGCATCATCCCTTAGGCTCTTGTTTGCCACTGAGATTTCTTTATTATCTGTTAGATTGCCATAAAGAAAATCACCTCTAAGGATTACATTATGGTCGTTATACTCAAAGTCAGCCGATCCAATCGACACCCATCCGTCAATATCTTTGTATGCACTAGGGGTTAGTGTGTTATTTGCACTCTTGCCGATATATCCACTCACACCAACACGCAGACCCTTTATCGAGTAGTTGTCGACACGCATAGCTCCAGCCCAATTTGTCGCCATCTTAAATTCGTAAGGTGAAACTCCCGAACCGCCTACCCACTCAGCATCGCTAAAGCGGTCGGCATCAAGCCCTGCTATAAGTTGTATCTCATAGTGCCAATCACCTCCACGCCCTGTTAGCGCAATACCTGTTTCGTGCCAAGTATTTGGGATGATAGACGAGCCACTCTCTGGACGGTCGTTGGTAAAGAATTGAGTTGGCAAGTGATAGGAATTTGCATAACCTACTGGCACAACCATATGACCAATCCTTAAATTAAATAGGTCAGAGAAATGTTTTTGAATATAGAATTGCTCCAGAACAACTTCACCACCCTTTTCGATTTCAGATTCATATTCGCCAGTCTCCTCAGCTTCAATTTCTACTGCTGAACCCACGCCACCGTGTTCAAACTCAATCTCAGAGGTAAAGCTCCATCCCTTGCCAAAATCGTAACTCAAAAAGATTACAAAGTGTGGAATGTCAACTTGTCCATAACCCTTATCGTCGGCATAAGACTCTGGGTATGAGTATCGTTTGTAGTTATCAGAATAAAATGCTCTATTAAATACAGCCTCGCCATAACCACCAACAGTTAATCTTCCAGACTTTGTTAAATTAACATCTTTTACAGAGTCGGCTACCTCTTGTTTATAGTCATTCTCTTGTGCAGTGACAGTTGCAATGGTTGCCACAAACCCCATTAAAAGTAAAAATCTCTTCATATCTAAAAAAATAAATTCTGGGTGCAAAGGTATGGGAGAATGGCTTTATACGCAATACTCACTAGTGAGTATAATAGTTTGCATATATAGTATACAAATGGTATTATTTTACCTCACTAATATCTATAAGCCCATTGACAATGGCATAGATTGTAAGACCAGCAGGGTTATGTATCTCTAGTTTTGCTGCGATATTGCGTCGGTGAGTGGTGACAGTGTGGGTCGAGATGCATAGCGTGTCGGCGACCTCCTTGTTGCTCATACCCCTAGCCACAGCCTTCACTATCTCTTTTTCTCTGACACTTAACTCCACCTTGTCTGTGTCAGCTTGATTAATCAAATTTGAAATTATCTGCTCAATGCTCTCAGCCGTGTCCATAATAGAAATTGCTCCATCATAGGTGCTAAGTAGTTCGGCACTGATAGCTGAGCTGTGAAGTGCAATATATTTGATAGGCACACAGATGCGGATAAAATCACGAGGGGGTGTAATTCCCAGATAGTTAGGATTTACAATAACTATATCTGGTTTTAGGTGTGACACTTCGTCAGCAAGGCGAAACATATCGCTCAGCTCGGCGATGTCGACCCTCAAGGAGCTGAGATTTAGCAGCGCAGTTACCACTCCCCCACGAATTATAAGCGAGGGGTCAGCAACTAATATATTTATTCGAGATTGTGCCATTACTTCGCCTTCTCCATTTTGCGAATTATTGGCACGAGCAGCCTGTCCTCTACCATATTGTGTACAAGAAGATCCTCTGCACAGCTCAATAAATCGTGGATTACATTCATTATTCCGTAGCTTGATTCTCCTGAATAGTATTTGATAATCACATTTTTAAATTCTGTAAGTGGCTCGTCTATGTGGTCGTGTTTTTCACTAAAAATATCAACCGAAAATTCATTGTCAGGCTCTCCGCTCAGTAGATGGTTGATATATGGAAATAGTCTTTCTTCCTCATATTGGAGGTGTTCTTGAATGTGAGCTACATAGTCATCTAAATATCTGACAATGAGGTGTGCCATATCACTTTTGCCAAGTGCTTCGATTAGATTCTTTCGGATGCTTGGCAATCTAAAATTTATGTAAAATATATGTGAGTTGCGAATGTATTTCATTAGGTCGTCTAATGAAAGCCACTGTAAGTCTACTTTGTAGGTTCTCTTGTTTTTTAGTAGCATTAGGTTTGCCACGGCAAGGAATGTTGTAGTGTCAACATTATTTTGGTTGCATACCTCTTGGATAGTTCTATCGCTCACTCCTAGGGGGATGCCAAAGCGGCTCATCACCTGCAATAGTGGGTAGTTATCACTGATTAGAGCTGACATCAAGTCCGAGGCTTGATACTTGCCAGCTATATATTTCTCATCACACATATTTGGTTCAGTTTTGTTAGGTTGCACAATTTATTTCAAACGGCAAATTGAGCCACTGCTCTATAGCTGCGGCTCAACCCACCTTAAGAAGTTGCGTTAATTTGTATATGCAAAGGTAGAGGTTGTTCAGTTCTTTGGCAATACCTACATTTAGGTAATTATTGAGCTAGAATACCAATATTATACTCTTTTGGGAAAAGAAGAAGAGGAATACTCCCAATGGGATATTCCTCTTCTCTTGCAAAATTCTTAAGGGGACTTCTAAAAATTGACCCACTAAAATTGAATAAATAAAAACGGATGTAAAGAAATAGGTTTTGATGCCACCAGAGCGATATTTTGGTTGATTTTTCACCTTTTTTCTCTCGAATAGCGGGGCTATTAGAGAGAAAATGCGGCAAAAACTCAACTCAAAATCTCATCCCAAATCCACCAAATCAATTTTTAGAAGTCCCCTTATTTGTATGCATTCTAGCTGCATAAGCTATAGAAAATTTTGATCAAGTGAAAAATTATTATAACTTTGCTAATAATCTGTTTAAGTTTTAACTTAAAAAAAAGAATTTAATATGAAAAAATGTTATTTAGTTATCTTGATGATTGCAGCATTATGCAGCTGCGGTGTAAACAACACAAACTCTAATGGCGACAAAGCAGCCGTAAGCAAAGTTATTGAGACTCCAACAGAGGCTATCGAAGCCTTAAAGGAAGGTAATAAACGCTTCTTTGAAGGACGCAGGGTTAATGGACATTGCGATATGGAGTATGTGAAAAGTCTAGATGTAGATGGGCAAAAACCATTTGCAGTAGTAATTGCTTGCTCGGATTCACGAGTGCCTGTTGAGCTTCTTTTCGACCAAGGTTTTGGAGATCTGTTTGTGATACGCACGGCTGGTAATTCACTGATCGACAATGTTACCTTGGGTAGCGTAGACTATGCAATTAATCACCTACACTCTAAAGTTGTAGTGGTCTTGGGGCATACTAATTGTGGTGCAGTCACCGCCATTGTAAATATGGGTGACAAGCACGCTCACATAGTAGAGAACGATTATGAGGTGCAAGAGCTACTTGAAAAGATTGCTACATATATCCCACAACACAAAGGCTCTCGTAAAGAGTTAGATCAAGCAATTCTCGACAATATAGAGATTCAAAAAGAGAAGGTGCTTAATAGAGAGCATATCCAAAAGCTCATCAGCGACAAGAAGCTAGATGTAGTAAGTGCAATGTATCACCTTGATAGTGGTGTAGTAGAATTTCTGTAAATAAAATTACGACAACACCTATGAAAACAATTAAGGGGGGCTTCTGAAAACCCGACTAGTGAGAGATTTTATCCCTTATCGCAAGCTCTACACGCTTGGCTAACTCCTTGAATGATTCATTCTTAGAGGGCTTAATCACTGGTAGAAACTCAACGCTAATTCGAGACAAAAAGCTCGGAAGTCGCACCCCACTCCACATTGCACTCTCCGAACCAACTATCGCAATGGGAAGTATCGGAACATTCAGCTCCTTGCTAAGTATAGCAAAACTCTCCTTAAACTCCTTCATTACAGCATCCTTTGAACGAGTCCCCTCTGGGAAAATCATAACATTTTTGCCCTGTTTGAGAACCTGATACATCTGCTGCAAAGAGCTTCGCACATTCTTATTAATATCCATAGTGATAATATTATTGCGCTTGGTCATAAACCTCTTGGCTCTGGAGTCAAAGTGCTTTTGCTTAGCAAAGAAAAAGACATTCTTGACCAATCCCCACTTTATCTTAGAGGTGATAAAAACAGGATCGAACCCACTTCGATGGTTGGCTACAAAGATGCAGGGAACGGTTGGTATATTCTCCTTGCCTCGGCTCTTGAACTTATAGATAAGGTGAAATGCGACCTTGCTAATGTGGTGCATACTCCAGTGTATAGCCCCAGACTTTGGCAGCTCTATATCGAGCTTCTCCTCCTCAAATATCTTCTTCCAAGAGACATTGCCCTCATTGTGCATTGTTGCATTCTGCTCGACATAAAAGGATAGTTTATTGAGAGTGGAGAGTTCGCTCATCTGACTCTCCTTAATTGCCACATTAAAGTTTTCCTCGACATATACCATCAAAGAGACTCTAGTGAGCGAATCCAATGACAAATCAATCTCAAAATGGTCATTCCCGTTAGCAAAGCAACCCATCTGACTATCAATATACTGCTTTAATTGCAGATAAACCTCACTCTTTAGCGAGGTATCCTCTTGTATCTGCGCCACCTCTTTTTGGGTTATAAGTGACTTTAACTTATAGCGTTGAATCTTGCCAAGGCGTGTTTTAGGCAGTTCTTGCGAGGTGATATGGAAGTTCATTATACGTTTGTAGCCCATAGAGCTATTATTGTAGGCTTCTATTTGCGCACGCACGCTCTGCTCAACGCTCTTGCCTGTGTTAGCCCTTATGGCATCCATATCTGGCAGAACTATTGCTTGGAGCATATCCTCGTAGAGAAACACCGCCACATCATTAATATACTGAGAGTCAGCCAATATAGCGTGCTCTACCTCCACTGGATTTATATTCTTACCATTGGGGGTTACAATAATTTCTTTTATGCGCCCAGTTATTCGTAATCGACCCTTTTTATCTAGCTCACCCACATCGCCAGTATGCAGCCATCCATCACGCAAAATATCGGCAGTTTCTTGCTCCCTTTTGTAGTAGCCCTTCATTACATTTGGGCCCTTAACCAATATCTCTTGAGTTTGGTCATCGAACTTCATTTCAAGCCCCTTGAGCAGCCTTCCGCAGTAGCCAACCTTGCGGTCACCTGGGTGAGTAAAGGCTATCATTGGAGCACACTCTGTCATTCCATAACCTTCGAGCACATATAGCCCAAGAGTCTTAAAGACCCTTCCCGTCTCAACTGACAGGGCTGCCCCACCGCTAACAAAGTACTCAACATTGCCCCCAAATTTCTTGTGCACCGAACCAAAGAGAGCCTTCGAAAAGCGTTGCGAACCTATCACTCCAGCTAGCTTAAAGAGCATCTTTGCCAGAGTACTTGCATTAATCTTCTTCATAATGCCCTTTGCAAGAGCATCGAGCAGTAATGGTACACCAATTATGATTGAGATACGCCCCTGCTGAAGAGTCTTAATAATCGACTCTGGAGCCAGACTATCGGCTATATAGACCGTACCACCACTATACATTGGCGCAAGTAGCGCACCAGCAAAGGCAAAAACGTGGTGCAAAGGTAGCAGAAGTATAACCCTTGAATCTTCCTTAAAGATTGGGGCTTGGTTCACCACCGCATCTATATTATACCAGTAATTCTCATAGCTAAGCATCACTCCCTTCGGAGAACCTGTCGTACCAGAGGTATAGATAATCGACACAATTTGATCCTTATCACCCATAGGTATCTCGATGATTGGAAGCTCACTCGCACCACTCATTTCTATATCTAGGGGAGTAATAATTGGTGCAGAAAAGTTTTCAATATCGCTGATTGACTCCCTCACAAAGGCAAGCATTTCGGGTTGCACAACAATAAGATCGGGGGTAGAGTCCACCACAATATACCTTAGCTCCTTGGCAGTGGAGGTGACATCGACTGGCACAACCGTAGCACCAAGCCTTAGTGTGGCATATATTGCAAAGATATACTCAGGACAATTTTCAGAAAATATTAATATTTTTTGGGGATTATTGCTGTATTTTGTAAAGTATTGGCTATATCTGAGTGAATATTGTAGTAGTTCAGTGTAGCTATATTTTGTACCCTTGTAAACAAGGGCTGTTTTGTTTCTATTAATTAGCATAAATTATAATTTAGTTCTTGCTAACTAGGTAAACGCACATATAGTGTTTTTAGTACATTAACCCTGCACAAAAAAACTCAGCAGCTCTAGCATTTTCAACCTATCATAAAGAGCAGCAGGGAGTAAGCTACAAAAAAAAATAACCTACCGAAGAACTAAAAAAGCTCAACGGTCGGTTATTTCCCCATAAAAACTTACAGGATATGCAGATGTAGTGTGTGTGTGTGTGTGTGTTGTATGTTTCTACTATTCTTCGTCCAAGAATAGATCAGTGCTATTGACTATAACGGTAGTATCGCCGCTCTTTTCGGTATTAACACTTAGTATAACACCTTTTTTGCCCTCAAGCTGCTCACGGTACGACTCCATATCGAAGCTAACATACTGCTCAACCTTAGTTCCCTTGCCCTCTTGACTAGCACTGTCATAACGAAGCTCCAAGTATAGGTAAGCATCCTTTTCGCCACACTGATTGTCTACCAAGTAAAACTTAATATCATCCTGCTTCTCTGTTACAACACCTGTCAGCAAATTCAAGTACCCAAGTGTTAGGGTAATGTCCTTTGCAATGTAAGAGAGTTGGTGGTTTGCAATAGAGTCGCTCTGCTGCTCATCGGTGATTGTGAGACTCTGACCCACAAGAACATCTACCACCTCGAATAGCTTTGCAGTGTAATTGTAGCTGCTGTCCGACTTATCTGTCAAAGTTACACCCGTGATTACTCGCTTACCGACCTCTAAATCATCTAGGTTAGTCTTCGACACATTCTCAGTCACGATAAACGTCTCTTGCGAATCTAGCCTAAAGTAAATATCTGCAATGTTTTCGTCACCATCCTGGTCGCTGTCAGTAGCAGGCTGAGCATCAACTGCCACTACGGTTGCAAAACAGTAAAGATCTGGATACTCAAAATCAAACCTAAAGTCGTTATTCCTGTTACACGACGTTGTTAGAAACATTGCAGAGAGAGCAAATAAGAAAATCTTTTTCATAAGTTAAATTGTTTTTTTGTTATTAATTATAGGGGACTTCTAAAAACTGATTTGGTGGATTTGGGATGAGATTTTGAGTTGAGTTTTTGCCGCATTTTCTCTCTAATAGCCCCGCTATTCGAGAGAAAAAAGGTGAAAAATCAACCAAAATAAAAGCCCAAATGCATCAAAACCTATTTTTTTACATCCATTTTTTATTAGTTAAATTTTAGTGGGGTCAGTTTTTAGATGTCCCCTATAGTGAAGAAGAATTTTTGAAAAAATCTCATTAACTCCCCTTCACGTAAATAAAGCACGTTACGGAGGAAATACTGCGTGGAGAAAAATAAATATTTTTTGATGCAGTATTTTCAGGTTTTTCACGTTATAGTGGGTATATGGATAGATGCGAACAAAATTTAATAAAACGTGTGAAGCACAGAGAACGTTGCGCCCAAAGGGAGCTATACGACCTCTATGCAGATAGATTGCTATCCATATCACTAAGATATGTAGGAAGATACGATATTGCCGAGGATATTCTCCACGATGTCTTTATCAAGATATTCAGAGCCATCGACGGCTTTACATACAGAGGAGAGGGTTCTCTTCGGGCGTGGATGGAAAAAATTGTGGTCAATAGCTCGCTAGAGTGGCTAAGGGTACAAAAGAAACTCGACTTAGTGTCATTTAGTGATGATTCGCTCGCTAACATAGCCGCAGAGGCTGACCCAACTTTCGAGGATGTGCAACGTGTGCCACAGAGCGAAATACTAAAGTTTATTGCACAACTTCCCCACGGATACCGCACTGTCTTTAACCTCTTTACCATCGAGGGGTACTGCCACCGTGAGATTGCACTGCAACTCAAAATAAACGAAAAAAGCTCATCCTCACAACTCCTGCGTGCAAAACGGCTACTAGCAACAATGATTAATAAATATCTCGAAGACAATGAATAAACGCATTGATAAAAATAAAGATTGGAGCGATGCCCTGCGTGACAAAATGCGTGGAGCAAGCACCCCTCCCTCACAGAACATCTGGGACAATATCGAAAAAAGTCTCGATAAACCAAACCACAGCCTCTTTAGGCATTGGGGACGGGCTGTTGCGGCTGTTGCGGCAGTGCTTCTTGCAATATTCTTTATAGGGGATTTCTCGGTAGAGGATAGCGTGGTAACCCCTACTGCAACAGAGCCAATTATAGAGATTTCTCAGGCTATTGAGGCACCAGTCCAACAAGAGAGTATTTTTTGTGAAGTTAAAGAGCCAGAAAAAAAAACTACCATAGAGCACTCTACCATAGCAGCGGTTATCGAAGAACCCGAACCGCCGCAAAACAACACTAACAAACCCTCGCCTACCCCCGAACCTAAACCAAAACAACCGAGCAGGAACACTACCGAGAGCTATACAACCCCTCAGATAGATGACGACACCTCCCCAAAAAAGAGTCACAACAAGAAAACAAGCCTGTCACTATTAGGCTCAGGAGGGCTATTTGCAAATAACTCAACTATTATAACACATCAGTCAGCTGCCTATGACGTCCTTTTGTTTCCAGATGGTATGAAGGACATCTATGGCTACTGCAACGTCAAGCACTACCAACCCTTTAGCATCGGCATTAGAGTTCAACACTCCCTTGCCCCACGCCTTAGCATTGTGAGCGGTGTGAACTATACCCAACTAATATCAGACATTAGCTATGACACAGAGTTCAACAAACAGCAAAAAATTCACTTTGTGGGCATTCCAGTGAGTCTGTACTATCAATTCTTTAAGGTCAATAACTTTTCGCTATACGCTGGCATTGGCGGAACTATTGAGTATTGCGTGGGTGCAACAGTAGGTGGTGTGAAGGCAAACGAGCAAGGATTTCACTACTCTGCAAATGCGGTGGTGGGTGCTCAGTACAATGTGAACGAATGGTTGGGTTTTTACTTCGAGCCTGAGGTAAGCTACTACCTGACTCAAACTAACCTTAAAAGCATACGTAACGATTCGCCAGTAACATTCACCCTGCGACTCGGCGTTAGCTTTACGCTCTAAGGGGGGGGCTTCGCTAGAACTTATAGCCCACGCCACACATCAATGCCACGCCACGAACGCTTATTGCACAGGGTTCGAAATAGCCAAAGAAGTTGCGCCCTACACGTATGCCGATAGGGGTAAGCTCTGGCAAGAAATGAAACTCAGGCTCACTCTCAGTGGGAGTATAGCCATCTATTATATCGGTCTTAGTATTATAGTAATATCCAACACCAACGCCAACAGAGGAATAGAGCGACACCCACTTGCGGTTGAACCACGAATACCTAGCAAAGACTCCTGCATTGAAGTAGTTTTCGTGTAGCTTATAGACGTAGTCATCGTAATCAAGATTCGATTCAATATCAGAGTTCGTAAAATCCATACCAAAAAATCCGCCGACCTCCAAGAACTCAACAACACGGTATGTGTACTCGATGTTAAGTGGTGCAAAGCCACGAATATTGCGTCTAAAGCCATCGTCTTCAAACCAAGCTTCTCCTTTGAGTAGTGCACCCACCCCAATGCGGACTTGGTGGCGAGTTTGCATCAGTTCATTCCTTTGTTCTTGGATGTCTTGCTGGCGAAGTTCTTTTTTCTCTTCTTTAGAGAGTTGCTCATCTTGAGCCATAGCACCTGTAATACCTAGTATTGAGAGTGCAAAAAGTAGTAGAGATTGTTTCATTGTGACTGTTTTTTTTTAGATTAATAAAGTCATTTGAGAGAGTTAAACACTCCTACACCTGCAAAGTTAAGAAGAATATAGATAAAAGCAATATTTAGAACAAACTAAAAACCGAAAAGCTATAGCTCTGGTGTAGTGCTATAGTTTCAGCTTGTAGTATTACAAACTAAAATGATGAAAGTTTTTTGGTTCTTTTGTTCACAAAAGAACGATGGCATCAGTCCGCTAGAGCAATAGCAAGGCGGATGCCTTGCCTAAAAATCAAAGACAAAAATCTTTCGGTTGCAAACCGAAAGC
>JAWXTM010000018.1:36083-36363 GCA_044433505.1 Rikenellaceae bacterium | reverse complement strand
AAAGTTTTTTGGTTCTTTTGTTCACAAAAGAACGATGGAATCAGTCCGCTAGAGCAATAGCAAGGCGAATGCCTTGCCTAAAAATCAAAGACAAAAATCTTTCGGTTGTACAACCGAAAGCTAGAGCAGACAGTCGGCACGGGTTATTGCTTTAGTTATAGCTTGTAGTATTACAGACTAAAATGATGAAAGTTTTTTGGTTCTTTTGTTCACAAAAGAACGATGGAATCAGTCCGCTAGAGTAATGAGCAAGGCGAATGCCTTGCCTAAAAATCAAAGA
>JAWXTM010000018.1:16930-36073 GCA_044433505.1 Rikenellaceae bacterium | reverse complement strand
AGCTTGTAGTATTACAGACTAAAATGATGAAAGTTTTTTGGTTCTTTTGTTCACAAAAGAACGATGGAATCAGTCCGCTAGAGTAATGAGCAAGGCGAATGCCTTGCCTAAAAATCAAAGACAAAAATCTTTCGGTTGCACAACCGAAAGCTAGTACAAACCCCAACGAAAAATCTTTGGGGGTTTGGAGGAACGACAAACAAAAAAATCGAATGATTTTTTTCCAAACCCCCAAAGCTATTGCCCTGTTGTATTGCTATAGTTTCAGCTTGTAGTATTACAGACTAAAATGATGAAAGTTTTTTGGTTCTTTTGTTCACAAAAGAACGATGGAATCAGTCCGCTAGAGTAATGAGCAAGGCGAATGCCTTGCCTAAAAATCAAAGACAAAAATCTTTCGGTTGCAAAACCGAAAGCTAGTGCAGGCAATCTACACTGGTCATTGCTCTATTGGAGTACAGAAATAAGGAGATGCAGCCGCCACCCCAAGCGGCAAATCTCAATGTGGCTCACGCCACCCTAGAGCTTTGTCGCTGGCGTCTGAGTAGCCCTTTTTGTATTGCTCTAGCTTTGGGGGTTTGGGAGGAAAATCTTCGATTTTCCAGTTTGGTCTTCGCCCAAACCCCCAAAACTTTTTTTAGTTCGTTAGCATACCGCCTGCCATCGTTCTTTTGTGAACAAAAGAACCAAAAAACTTTCATTATTTAGTTTGTAATACTACAAGCTCTAACAAACTTTGGTCATCTGGTGTGCTCCGTGGCACCAAAAAACTTTCATTACTTAGTCTGCTCTAGCCTATATTATTTTTAATGGGCTACACTTTAATTATCGCAAGGAACTGTCGCCAACACCATATTATGCTTGCCCAATGCGCCCTCTAATCGACGTACCTCGAAACCTGCACCTCGCAATGCTCGCTTTACATCACCCTTCGAACTATAAGTCACCAAACGACCACCCCTATTCATACGACTAAATATTGCCGAAAATAACTCCTCGCTCCACTGCTCTGGAACAACCGTTGGTGCAAAAGCATCCCAAAAGACTAAATCAAACTTCTCGTCAGGCAACTCACTAATATTACTCACATCAACCCTTAGTTTCCTGAAATTGAACTCTTTATTAATTGCGTTCCACACTCCCCACTCTGCACTATGCAAACCCTCCAGCTCCTCGCAATAAAAACTCAACCCACCAATAACCTCAACATCCACAGGGTAGAGTTCCATAGTAGTATAGCGAAGTTTCAGCCCACTCCTTAGGCTCAGCAGCGCATTAAGTCCACTGCCAAAGCCCATCTCAAGGACGCTGAGTCCATCCTCCAGAAACCGAATATAAACGTGCATAGCCTCACCCACAGCACCTCTAGTGGAGTGATACTCCTCGCCACTAAAGCGGTCGCTTTCGATGGTAGTACTACCATCCTGAGTTTCAATGATTTTGTACATCCCCTTTTGCTCTATCGCTTAGGGTAGATTGTCAGATACTTACCTGCCCTGATATTATTATTCGAAAGGTTGTTCCAGCGTTTAATATCCGCCACTTTCACCCCATACCTCTGCGCAATAGCTCCGAGATTATCCCCATTTTTAATCTTATAGCGAATACTCTCTCCATTAGGCGTTCCCGATGCTATCGACGCAGCCTTGGCAGCCGTAAGATTATCTACTTTAAGGTATTTTTTGAGATATGCGGTATCTTTAGAGTAGATGGTAAGTTCATTGTCCATAAAGTCATCAATCAGTGAAGTAGGCAGCACAAGGGAGTACTGTTTTTCGAGCGCAGGGATAATATCAATACGATACTGAGGATTCAGCACCCGAAGGTCTTCTTTGGTGATAGGTATGGTAGTGGCGATTTGGTCGAAGTGCACCATACGGTTAATCATAAGCGTATCGACCGAGATGGCTTGAGTAAATTCCTTAGGGGTCAGCGAGTGCGCTTTGTAGAATGTGTAACCGTAGCTTGCCCCAATAAATGCAGGTACGTGCCCACGGGTTTCACGAGGCAAGTAGTCATATATATCCCAATATGTACCGACCTTGCCAGCACGCTTCATTGCCTTGTTAACATTACCAGGCCCACAGTTATAGGCAGCTATAACCAGAGTCCAGTCGCCATATATTTTGTAGTAATCTCTGAGCAGTCTACAGGCAGCATCGGTAGATTTCACGGGGTCTTGGCGTTCGTCTACAAAGGATGTGATTTCTAGTCCGTATGCCTTAGCAGTAGCCATCATCATTTGCCACAGTCCGACAGCCGAGGCGTGGGAGCGTGCCACGGGGATAAGAGCCGACTCGATAACTGGCAACATCTTTAATTCTAGTGGCAGTCCATAGTCATAGAGTGCTTGTTCGAAGATAGGGAAGTAGTATTGCCCCATACCAAGGACGTGCTCCATAGTGCCCCCCTTGCGGCTATAGACATCCATATATTTGCTTACCACAGGGTTATAGGGCAGTTGCACTTCGGTAGCGAGCATTTTGAGCCTTTGGGCATAGACGCTATCCTTTTCGCTCTTTTCGAAGGAGCAGTCTTCGAGCGATAGTTCTACAAATTCCCCTACAAAATTTTCGTAGGCATTTTGGGCATTATCAGCATCTAGGCTACAGTATAGTTCAAAGTAATCGGAGTTCGATGGTACTTTAATAGCTCCAAAATCACGAGTATCGGCACTTTGCGCCATTGCTCCCAGATGAAGTGAACCGATAAGTAGAGTCGTTGCTAATATTTTGTTCATAAGTCTTTTTAGAATTTTATTTTCATAGTGAGTCCTGCTGAGTTAGGCAGTTCGGTAGCAGGTTTGCCCACAGTATTATTAAAGAGAGTAGGTTCGACAGAGATATTAGCAAGGTCAGGGGAAACGTCCCAGTTCTTGAGCGTAGCAACAACATAAGTGTCAATAATACTGAGCAGATAGACAGCCGCAGTACATATTATACCGAAGTCACGGTTACGTCGATAAGTGTCCCGTGCATTGGAGAGTACCTCAGAGGAGAACCTGCCATTAAATTCATCGACTGTATCGGGGTCATCGTCCATTACTAGGTTATATGCAGTTTTGAAACGTTGGTAGTAGCGATTATTATAGCTAATAACCGACATCATAACGGCAAAACCACCATAGTATATCGGTATTCGCCAGTAGGTGCGAGTATAGAAGAAACCAGCCCCAGGGAAGAGCACCGCTAGTTTAGTTGCTTTGGAGATATGGTTCATATTGCCACGATAGTTAAACGTAGCATCGGCAATGGAGTAGAGGTAGGTAGCCCCTGCCATAGCGTAGAAGATGGTCTTGGCACTCTTCTGCCCATACATTTTATCTTGCAGGCTAGCACTTAGATCCGAGTCGGGGTCAAGGTTCACTGCATCTTGCCACTCTAATTGGGTTTTGGAGTATTTTTGCCCCATAATCACACCCCCTGCAATAAAGCCACCCATTGCTCCTACAAGCACGGGTGCTTTCCAGTACTGCTGGTTGTAGATTTGCCCCATACCAGGCACTAGTGATAGAGCAAGGTGTGCACCAGGCACAATAGTATCACGAGTGAGTATAAACTTCGTGCTTCTTCGGATACTGTCCTTAACATATTTAGCATACTGAACGCTATCGAGGCGCATACTATCAGCCATCACCTTAGCCATTCGGATACTATCACGCCTTAGGGAATCGGTCGTTAGGTATAGTGAATCGACATTCATCCCCACTACCTTACCACTCTCCACTCTTTGTAGGCGTGGTGGTTGAGCAAAGAGACCCTGCACTATTGAGCAGAGCATCACAAGGCTAATTATGTATTTAAATGATTTCAAGTATTTGTTTATATTCTTTAGATGTATCCCCTTTATTTTTTCATTGAGTTTAGGATTTCCTCCAATTCAGCTTCTGATTTAAAGGAAATTACAACTTTACCACCGCCCTTGCCACTCTCTTGTAGCTTAATGCGTTTTGCTCCGTAGATTTCCTCTAGACGTTTCCTATGCTCCACATAAACGAACTCCGATGTAGTTTTATTGGCTTTAGGCTTACTTTTTTGAGTCAGAAGTTCTTCGGTAGCACGCACCGAGAGTCCCTTAGCAATGATTACCGCAAGCATTGACTCTTGAGAATCTTCCTCAGCGAGTGACGCCAACACCTTAGCGTGCCCCATAGTAATTACCTCGTCACGCAGCGCACTCTGCACCATTGGACTAAGGCTCAGCAGGCGCAGGTAGTTTGCCACCGTTGAGCGACGCTTCCCGATACTTTCGCCTAGTGCTTGTTGAGTGATACCAAGCTCCTCGATAAGTCGCTTAATGGTCAGAGCAATCTCCATTACACCAAGCTCCTCACGCTGTACATTCTCCACTAGTGCCATCTCCAGCAGTTCGCTATCCTCGACTCTGCGCACATAGGCAGGGATGGTAGAGAGTCCCGCCATCTTTGATGCACGGTAACGCCTCTCGCCACTAACTATCTCGTAGCTATCTTCGCTAGTTTCTCTAACGGTGATAGGTTGAATCACCCCTAGTCGTTTAATAGACGAGGCGAGTTCCTCTAGTGCCTCTTTATCGAAATTGGTACGTGGTTGTCCTTCATTTGGGTGAATCTTAGAGAGTTCCACCTCAAACGAGGTTGTAGCCACCGCCGCAGGCGTATTTTGAAGTTCGGTTTCAAAGATTGCGCTGAGTCCTTTGCCTAGTCCAAGGGGTTTTATTGATTTGCTCATAACTATAATAATACTATCCTAAAATTGATTTAACAAAACTTTCGCTTTCGAAGAGTTGCAGGTCTTCGACCCTTTCGCCAACGCCTATAAAGCGCACAGGGATTCCCATCATATCGCTAATGCCAATGACCACTCCACCACGTGCCGTACCATCTAGCTTAGTGATTGCCAAAGAAGTCACTTCGGTAGCAGCCGAGAATTGGCGAGCTTGTTCGAAGGCATTTTGCCCAGTTGAGCCATCCAGCACCAATAGCACATCGTGTGGTGCACCAGGTACAATCTTCTGCATAACGTTCTTGATTTTGGTAAGTTCAGCCATAAGTCCAACCTTATTATGAAGCCTACCTGCGGTATCAATCAACACCACATCAGCACCAGCCTTAACGGCCGATTGCAGCGTATCGAATGCCACAGAAGCAGGGTCACTACCCATCTGTTGTTTCACTAGTTTTGCACCAGAGCGTTCTGCCCAGACCTCAATTTGGTCAATAGCAGCAGCTCTAAAGGTATCAGCAGCACCGATATAGACACTCTTACCCTCATTTTGTAGCATCGAGGCAAGTTTACCAATAGTGGTGGTCTTACCTACACCATTAACCCCTACTACCATAACCACATAAGGCATACCATCTTTACCCTCACCCCAACTATCATCCACATTTTTATCCGAGAGAAGTTTCATCACCTCATCACGCAAGATAGAGTTCAGCTCATCAGTGCCCATATACTTATCCTTTGCAACACGCTCTTCGATTGCACCAATAATCTTTAGGGTAGTATCAATACCCACATCCGAGGTAATTAGTGCCTCTTCAAGCTCATCTAGCACATCGCTATCGACCTTGCTTTTGCCGACCATTGCACGTGAGAGTTTGCTAAAGAAACCTTGGCGGCTCTTTTCCATACCCTGGTTAAGGCGTTGCTCCTGTTCAGGTGCTTTTTCCTTCTTTTTAAATATTGAGAATAGTCCCATTACTATATAGTTACATTAAGGTTTAGTTCCTTGAGTTGTTCCTCGCTTACTTGCGAAGGTGAGTCGATCATCATATCACGCCCTGAGTTATTCTTAGGGAATGCGATAAAGTCACGAATAGACTCCTGACCACCAAAGAGCGAACAGAATCTATCCAAGCCAAAGGCGATACCACCGTGTGGAGGTGCGCCATACTTAAACGCTCCGAGCAAGAATCCGAATTGAGCCTCAGCCTCCTCTTTGGTAAAGCCCAAGACTTCGAACATACGGCTCTGTAGCTCAGCATTGTGGATACGGATTGAACCACCACCAACTTCAACACCATTGACTACAAAATCATAAGCATCGGCCTTAACATCACGAGCTTCGCCCGTCATAAATAGCTCCATATCCTCTTTCCTTGGTGAGGTAAATGGGTGGTGCATAGCGAAGTAGCGACCACTCTCTTCGTCCCATTCCACTAGTGGAAAGTCCACAACCCAAAGTGGAGCGAAGTTTTTAGGGTCACGAAGTCCTAGACGATCCCCCATTTCGAGGCGTAGTTGGCACAGTGCATTTAGTCCTATCTTCTTAGTCCCTGCAATAATCAAAATCAAATCACCAGCCTCGGCATCCATTTCAGCCTTCCAGCCTTGTAGCATCTCTTGGTTAAAGAATTTATCGACGCTAGATTTAACAGCCCCATCAGCCTCTACTCTAGCATAAATCAGCCCCGTAGCACCAATCTGAGGGCGTTTAACCCACGCTGTTAGTTCATCGAGTTGTTTACGGGTATAGCTTGCCGCACCCTTAGCGCAGATTGCACCCACATACTCCGCATTATCAAATGGCATAAAACCTTCGCCACGTAGCTCTTTAGAGAATTCGTGGATAGTCATCTCAAAGCGAATATCTGGCTTGTCGCAACCATAGTACTTCATAGCATCGTCATAAGGAATATGCGGAATCCTCTCTGCTGGAAGTTCTACACCCAGCACAGTTGAGAAGAGTGAGCGTGCCATACCCTCAAAGGTATCTAGCACATCATCACGCTCCACAAATGCCATTTCGCAGTCGATTTGGGTAAATTCAGGCTGACGGTCAGCCCTAAGGTCTTCGTCCCTAAAGCAGCGCACAATCTGGAAATATCTATCATAACCACTAACCATAAGCAGTTGCTTAAAGGTCTGTGGTGATTGAGGTAGTGCATAGAACTCGCCACCATTCATACGTGAAGGCACGATAAAGTCACGTGCACCCTCTGGCGTAGATTTAATCAGGTAAGGGGTCTCAATCTCCAAGAACCCTTGACCATCTAGGTAAGTACGAGTAGTTTGAGCCAACCTATGGCGCAACATCATATTGCGTTGAAGCGGGCCTCGACGTAGATCCAAGTAACGGTAGTGCATACGAAGCTCGTCGCCACCGTCCGATTCCTCTTCGATAGTAAAAGGAGGGGTCTGCGATTCATTAAGCACAGTGATGCGAGTAGCCAACACCTCAATATCGCCAGTAGCCATCTTAGGGTTTTTGCTAGAGCGTTCTCTAACAGTGCCTTCTACCTGAATAACGTATTCACGCCCCAAGGTTTCAACGATTTGGTGGAGTTCTTTTTCAGAGCTATCGTCCACAACAACCTGTGTAATACCATATCTATCACGAATATCCATAAATGCCATAGCCCCTAGCGAGCGCACCTTTTGCACCCAACCAGCCAGCACTACTACTTTTGTTACATCGCTTTGGCGAAGTTCGCCACACTTATAAGTTCTATACATCTCTTCTTATATGTTTATTGGGGACTTCTAAAAACTGATTTGGTGGATTTGGGATGAGATTTTGAGTTGAGTTTTTGCCGCATTTTATCTCTAATAGCCCCGCTATTCGAGAGAAAAAAGGTGAAAAATCAACCAAAATAAAAGCCCAAATGCATCAAAACCTATTTTTTTACATCCATTTTTTATTAGTTAAATTTTAGTGGGGTCAGTTTTTAGAAGTCCCCTATTATCAATTCTAGTATCTCATCAATGCACTCTTTAGTCACCGTCGGTGGTGCAATAGGGTATGATGTTTTACTCTCCAACCAATCTTTATTGACAGTTGAGTAGTCTTCGAGCAGTGGCAATCTTTCGTTTCTTGTTATATAGTCAAAAAAGTCACTCCATCTGGTGGCATACACATCGCTCAGCACTCCTGCCATAACTAGAGCCTCTTGTTCGACCATAATCTTAGCCGATGCTCTTAGCCACTCTCTCTGCCAAGTGTCCTTTCCTTGGGTCATTGCGCTATTTATCCACACTCCAACGAGGCTACCAGAGTGCGAATTTAATAAATTATCTGCTAGAATAATAGTTCTGAGGAAAATATTACTCTTTTGGGTGAATTTTTCTTTATCCCCGAGGTCAAAAGCACGCTGAATCTCCACTAGAAGTTCGTTTGCGTAGTCGCTGAGTGCTCTAAATCCGAGGCGCACCATATCTTTTTTGAAGTAGGCGTTAAGGTAGGCTGTTCGTGCGCCACTGAGTAGTTCAAGGGCATTTACCATCTCTTGGGTGTCGTAGTACGGAGTGGTAGTGCCACGTGGGCTAACATTATTTACCACTAGCGCAGGGGTTGCAGCAAAGACCGACTCGCTTGAGCCTCTTTGCATAGTATCACGTGGTGCGCTATAGAGCGTTGAGTAGAGCTTTTCGGCAGCTTCAGCGATTTCCACTGCATCACTACTGTATCTTAGTTTAAGGTACTCTGTGAACCACTCTTTTTTATTTAGTTCCTCTTTGGAGTACCACGGCAGGCTGTAGAGTAGGTCAGTTATCACCTCATCTTCGCCCAGCACATTGGAGGTCGACCCAACCCCTATCATAAAGTACCCAGCGTCACTGCTCTTTGCTACATAGTAGTTATCGACCATTCTGCCAATAGCACCATACACCCCCATAGATGGGGTAAAATTATTCTTAATACCGTAGACCCACTGATGCCCCAAGAAGCTATCTTTTCTGAGCCACTGGCTATTGAGAGTGCCCCACTGTGGAGCAACCTCCGCCCAGCTATCCAGCACAATAACGCTTGAACGAGGGAGTTCATCGAGCAACACTGCACTAGGAGTATCTTTGGCAGTAGTTGGCACTACCCACTGTGCGCCATTCGAGGTGCTTTCAATAGCACTTAAAATCTTAGTGGCACGCTCTTTTTCTTTTGGAGTGGGGATATAGTATAGTTTAGTAGTGCCATAAATTTCTGTAAGGTATTTATAGTAGAGTCCCTCTAGTTCTTCGGGTGCATTTTCAATTAGATTGCTGTTGTAGCCATAGAGCATAACGTCCATTCCCCACTTTTTGCACATCTCTACAATTTCAGCACCCAGTTGTGAGCGTGACAGGGTGTATTCAGGTGGAGTAATACCCTCGGATGGGTTACTTTCGGCAAGCCAGAGTCCTTCGAAGGCACTATTTGGTATAAATTTTTGAATCTCCTCTCTGCTATATCCAGCCTTAAGCAGTGCACGGCTCCAGACCTCACTCACCCCAGTTGTAACAAGCTCAGCATTCACCCCACGTAGCGCAAGGTAGTCAATGTATCGTTGCCAATCGTTCTTACTCCAAAAGGGGGTGGAGTAGCTATTTGCCTCAATACTTGCACTATAACGCCATAGCACATCGGTGCTGCGAGTAATCTTTTGGTTTACCTTTGGGAGTTTCGGCAGCTTTATTGACTTAGTGTCAAAGCCGATATAGACTCCTGCATACTCCGCCAAATAATAATTCAGCCCACGGGCTATATTAATCCAGCTATTGCCTCCAATATAGATTTTACTGCCTTGGCTCTCTATTTCAAAAAAGTCATCGGCAGAGTTAGGGTCACTAATTTCGAAGCGGAAGTGGCGTGATGCCCCACGTTCCTTACGTTCGAGCAGTTCGCTCACAGGGTTAGCAGCTTGTGCACTATTCGAGCACAAGACCACTAGTACCAAAAATATCAGAAGACCCCTCATTTTATGTATTATCTATTTGCAAGGTTAAAGCCCGAAGCGATTTGTTCGGCAAGGGTGTCAACAGCGGTCTGTATCTTCGAGCCAATCATCATCTTCATCATCATATTTAACTCCATTTCGGCAACTACCCTAAGGCGGGTTTCCATAGCCCCCACTTCCTTTAGTTGCAACCAAAACGAAAAATCGAGGGGTGCGCCATCAGCCACCACCTTTATAGTGTAGTTCCCTTGGCTCATTGTCGTAGCCATAGCCTCACGATCCATTTTAAGCCCAAGGGTCATACCTTGGACTTTAAATGTGCAGGTATCAGCCGTTGCGCTCCACTCCTCGACCTTGCCCTGAAGCATCGGGGTAAGGTTCTCGAAACTACTCAGTGCAGTGTACATCAACTGCGCTGGCGCATAGGCTGTTTGTTGTTTACTCTCCTTTGTCATTATTTCTTGTACTTAGAATCTTTAACGTCAAAGAACTCGATTTGCGCATCCTCTTCGGCAAGTTTTTGTGCCAGACCTGCTGAATAGAGCTTCATCGCACGACGACTCATACCCATCGACGAGAATCCTCCATCGTGAAACAAGTTCTGCATAGTCACCTTACGAGTAAGATCCGAGAAGAGCGTAATAACATAGTTAGCGCAGTCCAGAGCCGAAGCATTACCCACTGGCGACATCCTCTCGGCAAAGTCCATTAGCGAGTCTAGACCCATCACGCCGCTACCAGCCGTTGTTGGGGTAGGACTCTGTGAAATGGTATTTACACGAATACCCTTCTCACGCCCAAGGATGTGTCCAAACGAGCGAGCTATGCTCTCTAGTAGTGCCTTAGCATCCGCCATATCGTTGTAACCATACAGCGTGCGCTGTGCAGCAATATACGAAAGTGCCACAATAGAACCAAAGTCCGCAATGGCATCTTTTTTACGTGCCACCTGCATCACCTTATGGAACGAGATAGCAGAAATATCGAGTGTCTTTTGCAGGAAGTTATAGTCCAAGTCATCGTACTTACGACCTTTGCGCACATTTGGCGACATACCGATAGAGTGAAGAATAAAGTCAATCTTCTCGCCACCGAAGTGTTCCATAGTGCCGTCAATAAGCTTTTCGAGATCTTCAATAGAGGTTGCGTCAGCAGGGATAAAGACCGAGCCTAGCTTCTCTGCCAGTGCGGCAGTATCACCCATACGAGCAGCCATAGCAGTGTTGGTCAGAACAATCTCTGCACCCTCCTCAACAGCTCTCTCTGCTACCTTCCACGCAATAGAGTGTTCGTTGAGAGCACCAAAAACTAGCCCTCTCTTTCCTTTAAGTAGATTATACATTCCTTATTTTAATAATTGATCAATAATTTCGCAAATCTTTGCATTCACCTCCTCAATAGAACCAGTGCCATCGAGTCCGAAGTATTTGTCTTGCGCTCTGTAATGGTCAGCCACCACAGCAGTCTGCGCTTTGTAGGTTTCGATACGAGTCTTAATGGTGTCAATACTAGCATCATCGGCTCTGCCACTAACAGCAGCACGACCCGTAATACGGTCAATCACCACATTGTCAGGAATTTCCATAGCAATCATAGCAGTAACGCTCTTGCCCTCTGCCTTTAACATATTGTCAAGCGCAACGGCCTGATGCGTAGTGCGTGGGAAACCATCAAACAGCACACCAGTAGCACCACTATTTTGCTCAATATACTCCGAAATAATAGAGCATACAAGTTCATCAGAGGCAAGCTTGCCGCCCGCCATCTCGCTTTGGGCACGTAGTCCAAGCTCCGTTCCTTTGGCAATCATAGTACGTATAGCCTCACCAGTACTAAGGTGTAGCATCGAATATTTTTCTTTCAAAATGTCGGCCTGAGTGCCTTTACCAGCCCCTGGAGGGCCAAAAAGTAGTATATTTAACATCGCTTTTTAATTAGTTTGTGTATAACATTGTTTTTACCTCACGTAAAAAAAGAGGCAAAAAACTGTACAAAGATACCTATTTTTTTGTAATTTTGTAAATTATTAGCACAAAAATAACTTATTATATGGAACGTACTGAGCTTTCAACACTCAAAAAAGCACGCTTTGTGGAGCGTCTAACTAACGGTTTTCACTCTAGTATTATCGCAGGTATTGGCGACGATGCCGCTGTAATCGACAGAGGCGAAAACCTCGAACTACTCAGCCAAACTCTCTTTATGGAGGGTATTGATTTTGATCTGAGCTACACTCCGCTGGAGCACCTCGGGCTTAAATTAGTGACCGCTGGAGTGTCGAACGTTGCGGCTATGAATGGCACTGCCAAGTACATTACCGTGGGAGTGGCTCTCTCGGCACGCTTTTCAGTGGAGGAAGCAGAGGCTCTATATAGTGGTGTGCAGCGTGGGTGCGAGATCTATGGCGTGGAGCTAATCGGAGGTGATACAGCCTCGTCAATGACTGGAATGACGCTCTCTGTATCTGTAATAGGTAGTGTTGCTAAGGATAGACTATGCCTGCGTAGTGGTGCTTCGCAGGATGAGTTGATATGCTATACAGGTACTCTGGGGGGTGCGTATATGGGGCTAAAACTTCTCGAACGCGAGAAGCGTGCAGGAGCAAATGCTCAGAGCGCACGTGAGATTTTCGAAAATCATAAGTTTATCTTGGGTCGTCAGCTACATCCCTATGCACGAGTAGATATAATCGAGATACTCGAAGAGAGTGATGTTGTGCCAACCTCTATGATAGATATTACCTCGGGACTTGCCTCGGCGGTGCTTAGTATCTGTACTGCCTCGGATGTTGGGGCACGCATTCAACTCAGCCGCCTGCCAGTGAGTAGCGAGGTGCAGAAGATGGCAAATGAACTAGGTGCAGACCCAATAGTGGCAATGCTCAATGGTGGGGATGACTATGAACTGCTCTTTACCCTACCTGTGGCACTTCACGAAAAGGTTAACGGGCTTAGCGATATTCACGTAGTGGGGTTCACTACATCCAAGGAGCTTGGCGCAGCCATAGTAACTCCTGATGGTGAGGCAATCGGCATCTCTTCCCCCGACTTTAACCCAGAGCAATAAAACTAAAAGCAAATGAGAAATATAATTGATGCTATATGTGAGCTAATTAAAAATACAAGGCTTGAATTGAGTCATTATTCTGACTCGCACAATAGTGCTACTAGTATGGGTATGTCCGTGGAAGAGTACATTAAAGACCTCTTTGCAGGCTCTGTAAACGACTCCTCAAATAGGCATAAAATAATTCAAGAACATTTTGCATATACTGGCAATAAAAACAATCCTCCAGATGCTATGCTTAAAGGAGGTGATGCTATCGAGGTTAAAAAGATTGAATCTGTTGATAATGCAATAGCCCTAAATAGTAGCTACCCCAAAGCAAAGCTCTATGCAAATAGCAGTATGATAAGCGAAGCCTGTAGGGAATGTGAAAGTTGGGATATTCGAGATATGATATATGCAGTTGGTGTTGTAAGAGATAATAACCTTTCAGCACTATCATTTGTATATGGTAGCGAATATTGTGCAGATAAAGACACCTATAAAAGAATTAAAAATACTATCAAAGCAGGTGTGGAATCCATCGCAAATGTAGAGTTCTCCGACACTAAAGAGCTTGGCAGAATTAATATGGTCGACCCACTAGGTATTACATATTTACGAGTTAGGGGGATGTGGGGTGTTCAAAACCCATTTAAAGTTTTTAGTTATGTCTATGACTTTGACAAGTCAAAGAAATTTAACTTTATGGCACTTATAAACCAAGAAAAATTTAACTCGTTTAGCAACAAAGAGTCCTTGTATGATTTGGCAAAAGAAACTAACAACCTATTAATCTCACAAGTAGAGGTAAAAGACCCTAATAACCCAGCTAAGTTAATTCCATCAATTTTGATAAGCTATAGTATTTAAAGATGAAGATAATTAGTTTATTTGCAGGAGCAGGAGGGCTGGATCTTGGGTTTCATAAGGCTGGCTTTAGAACCGTTATGGCCAATGAGTTTGATAGAAATATTTGTCGAACATTTAAAGAGAATTTTCCTGATGTAGAATTAATAGAGGGTGATATACGCAATGTGTTTTCAACAGAGTTTCCTGGCGATATTGATGGAATTATTGGAGGGCCACCTTGCCAATCTTGGAGTGAAGCAGGTGCACTAAAAGGGATTAATGACCATCGTGGACAACTTTTTTATGAGTATATTCGAGTACTACAAGATAAACAACCTCGTTTCTTTGTGGCTGAGAATGTATCTGGGATGCTTGCTAAACGCCATAGTGAAGCCGTAAACAACTTTATGGCATTGTTTGATAGTGCTGGGTACAATGTCTATGTAAAGATGCTCAATGCGAATGACTACAATGTGGCACAAGACCGCCAAAGGGTCTTTTATATTGGATTCCGAAAGGATTTAATGATTGATGATTTTGAATTTCCAAAACCTCAATCTAATAAACCAACACTAAAAGATGCTATCTGGGATTTAAAAAATAATGCAATTCCTGCCTTAGAGAAAAATACATCTAATGGTGATAAATGTGTCATTAAAAATCACGAATATTTTGTGGGAGGATTTTCAACTATTTTTATGTCACGAAATAGAGTTAGATCTTGGGATGAACCTGGCTTCACTGTTCAAGCTAGCGGCAGACAGTGCCAATTACACCCGCAAGCCCCTAAAATGGAAAAAATAGAAACAAATATTCAACGCTTTGCAATAGGGCAAGAACACTTATATAGGCGTATGACTGTTAGAGAAGTGGCTAGATTACAGGGATTTCCTGATAACTATATATTTTATTACGATAAGATTGACTATGGATACAAGATGGTAGGCAATGCTGTTCCAGTAAATCTAGCATACGCTGTAGCAAAACAGATTAAATCTTATTTGTAAACCGTTATGAATTATAAACTATGATAACCTCAACACTAAAGATGCTACTAAAGCATCCATACCAAGCAATCAATAACCTTAATAAGGCGAGAATCCCTGCTCCATATCGTGGCAGACCTGAACTCCGCAGTGAAGGAGTCGATAAAGATACACTGAAAAAATGTGTGCAGATGTGCCCTACGGGGGCTGTTGCGCAGAGTCCCTTCTCTATTGATATGGGTAAGTGCATCTTCTGCGGAGAGTGCGAAAGAATGATGCCTAAAAACATCCACTTTACACAGTCGTGGAGGATATGGTCGCTCACACGCCAAGGACTTATTGTTACAGCAGATGATGACACCATTAACCTGAAAGAGTTTAAGCCACTGCGCCGACCACTCTTTAACCTTGCGTTAAAGTTGAGGCAGGTATGTGCAGGGGGGGATGGTGCCGCTGAGATGGAGCTTACCGCTAGCGACAACGTGAACTTCGATATGAGGCATTATGGCATTAGTTTTACTGCTTCGCCACGCCACGCTGATGGATTGGTGCTTACGGGTCCTATTACTCGTGGTATGGCGGATGCTCTGAGAATCACTTATGATGCAATTCCAGAGCCAAAGGTTTTGATATTGGTTGGTGCAGATGCTATTAGTGGAGGGTTGTTTGCCCAGAGTAGCGAGATTGACCGTTCATTTTTAGAGGGTAAGCAGGTGAATTTATATGTAGCAGGTAATCCGCCTCATCCTTTAGCATTTATTGGTGGTGTGAGGGATTTAATTTCTAGGCGTTAAGGGGAGTTGTTAGCTTGTGGTATTACAAACTTTAATCATTTTAGTCTGTAATACATTGCTGTCCCATTAAAATCTAAAAAAAAAGTTATTTGAAGTATTTGAAATTTAGTTAGTTGCGGTGATTTTCGAAGTGCGACGATTTGAATTTGTAAATTTGCACCTTTCCAATATAAGGTGCTATGAACAAAGAAAAATATATTTTCGCTCAATTGATCGAGTCTCTCAACAATGATAAGTTTCGCTACATCGTTCGCAAATACAACGGCGACCGATATGTCAAACATTTCACCTGCTGGAATCAACTCCTTGTGATGATGTTTGGGCAACTTGCGAATCGTGAAAGTCTGAGAGATTTAACCCTCGCACTTGATGCCCACCACTCCAAATGTTGCCACTTGGGAATGGGTAAAAATGTATCAAAATCATCTCTTGCCAGAGCCAATCAGGATAGAGATTGCCATATCTTTGAGGAGTTTGCTTACTACATAGTAGCCGAAGCACGAGCCAAGCGTATTACCAAAATTTTCAACCTTGAGGGTAGCGTTTATGCATTCGACTCCACGACTATCGACTTGTGCCTTGCGGTATTTCTTTGGGCGAAGTTTCGCAAAAGAAAAGGCGGTGTTAAAGTCCATACATTATATGATATAGAGATACAAATTCCGACATTCTTTCATATAACTACGGCATCGGTTCACGACACGCAGACTATGGATGTAATACCATATGAATGTGGCTCTTACTACATATTTGATCGAGCTTGCAACTTCTTTAAAATGCTTTTCAAGATTCATCAAATTGGTGCATACTTCGTAGTGAGAGCAAAGAAGAATTTGAGCTATACAACCCTTAAATGGAGACGTCGAATGCCCAAGAACGTGCGCTCTGATCTCACGATTCAACTGAGCGGATTCTATGCTGCAAGACACTACTCAGAGCCTCTTCGATTAGTTCGATACTGGGATTCGGAGCAGGAGCGAGAGTTTACATTTCTGACAAATGCTACACACATAACGGCTCTCGAAGTTGCTTCTTTGTATAAGAATCGTTGGCAGGTTGAACTCTTCTTCAAATGGCTCAAACAGCACATAAATATCAAACGATTTTGGGGCACATCGGAGAATGCGGTGCGCATCCAGATCTACTCTGCAATGATTACCTATTGCTTAGTTGCAATCGTTCAGCACGAACTGAAAATTGATCGCTCGACATACGAAGTACTGCAAATTTTGAGTATCTCGCTCACGGAGAGAACCTCGTTACAAGAGCTGTTCAACAAAACTAAATTTCAAAATGACAAAGAACATTTTAGGCTTAACGAGCCAAATTTGTTTAATTTTTAACTTGTCCCGATTTTAATGGGACACTAATGACAAGCTATAACTAACTCTGGGCATCTGGGGTGTCCAGCGGCACCAAAGCGCAACGCAACAACTCCTCACGAAGATAATTGAGAGCTGCCGACGAAGCACGCTCTATAAAAACCGTGCGTGGCTGACCAAAATTACGATGCCACGACTTTACTCCTCTCTCAGTTGAAAGTGCAATGAAAATATCACCCAAAGACTTTTCTGCCGTTGCACCACCAGGGCCCGCAATGCCACTCGTTGCAAGACCATAAGTGCTCCCCAAACGCTCCCGTACACCACAAGCCATCTGCCGAACAACCTCGTGACTCACTGCACCGTGCTCATCAAGACTCTGAGAGCTTACTCCCAACACCCCTTGCTTTACGCTATTGCTATATGAAGTCACGCTACCTACGAACCACTCTGACGCACCGCTTAGCATAGTACACTTCGAAGCAATCTTACCCCCCGTACAGCTCTCCGCCACAGCCAAACTCTCACCCCTTTCCACCAAAAGCCTTGCCACCTGCTCCTCGATACTAGTTGGATAATCCCCCAGATAATACTCTGGTATAATACTCTTTAGAACTTCAAATTGCGCCCATATCTCATCCATCGAGCCACCCTCCGTTGCAGTCAACCGCAGGCGTATTCCTGCTGGATTTGGCAGGTATGCTAGTTTTAGATATTCGGGGAGTGCATCCTCCCACTCGCTAATTTTCAGTGCCAGTTCACTCTCAGGGATACCAAAGACCATTACGGTATGGCGCACCACCTTGCCCAGAGAAAAGACCTCACCGATGCGAGGAATGACGCTCTCTGCCAGCAGAGCCTTCATTTCAAATGGCACTCCAGCGAGGCAAAACAGCAAATGCCCACCACTATTATAGAACAGACCTGGGGCAGTCCCCAACCTATTGAGAAGTGCTTCGAAACCCTCTGGAATATCGGCTTGGGCTTGGTTTAGTTCATTAAAGACCACTCCACGAGGCTCTAAAAACTCTTTAATATGCTGAAAGCTAGCCTCATCTCGCACCAACTCAACGCCAAAGAGTTCGGCGAGGGTACGTTTAGTAATATCATCTTTAGTGGGGCCCAGTCCACCTGTTATTATAACCACATCATAGAGCCTTAGCATCTCGCTGACAGCCTCCCCAATCGCCTCTTTAGAGTCACTAACCGAGCGAACCTCCTCGACTCTCACCCCAATATCGGCAAGTTCTGTAGCGATATGCGCCGAGTTAGTATCGACTATTTGCCCCAGCAGAATCTCATCCCCAACGGTTATAATAGCAGCTTTCATAGCGTGGTTAGTTTTGTTGCGAAAGGATAGCTTTATTTACTCTCTTCACGAAGCTAGGACCTTGGTATATAAATCCGCTATATACTTGAATCAGCGATGCCCCTGCTCTGAGCATTTCGAGAGCTTGCGCTTCGGTCATAATCCCTCCAACGCCAACAATCGGCATCTTTGTTCCAATTTTGCTATAAATATACCTAACCGTAGCAATACTCTTTTCGAAAAGCGGAGCACCACTAAGCCCACCTTTTCCTATGTTTTGTACCTTTTCTTTATCAGAGAGTCCCTCACGAGAAGTAGAGGTATTAGTTGCTACAATACCATCGACCTTATACTGCAAAGCAACCTCAATCATAGCATCAATTTGCTCGTGAGTCAAGTCAGGAGAGATTTTCAGTAGTATTGGGCGATAGTCGCATTGTCCTTTGCGGAACTCTTTGAGTCCTTTAAGAATTTCCCCCACGCCATCTTTATTTTGCAGTGCAGTGAGTCCCTCAACATTAGGGCAACTTACATTGACCGTAAAGTAGTCGACATAATCATAGAGCGCACGAAAGACCTTTAGGTAGTCCTTAGGTGCATTTTCATTGGCAGTGAGGGTATTTTTACCGATATTACCACCAATTACGACTCCACGCCTACGGTACTTCTGTAGTTTGCGCACCGCACACACCGTGCCATTATTATTAAAACCCATACGGTTAATAATAGCCTGGTCTTCAGAGAGTCTAAAGCAGCGAGGTTTAGGGTTACCCCCCTGTGGTTTAGGAGTCACCGTACCGACCTCAATAAAGCCAAAGCCGAAATCACCCAAGACATCATAGCACTCTGCATTTTTGTCGAACCCAGCGGCAAACCCCACTGGCGAAGGAAAGCTCAGCCCAAAGAACTCACGCCGAAGTTCTTCTTCTTGGGTCTTGAACATCTTACGAGTAATAATCCTAGCGAAGGGTATATAGCGCATCGACTTCAAGAATCCTACTATAAAGTGGTGGATGCTCTCGGGCGTAAATTTAAATAGTAGTGGGCGTATAATCTCTTTATACATAATTTTTATCTTAAATTTTTGTGGGGTTAATTTTTAGGGGACTTCTAAAAATTGATTTGGTGGATTTGGGATGAGATTTTGAGTTGAGTTTTTGCCGCATTTTCTCTCTAATAGCCCCGCTATTCGAGAGAAAAA
>JAWXTM010000018.1:0-16920 GCA_044433505.1 Rikenellaceae bacterium | reverse complement strand
GAAAAATCAACCAAAATATCACCCAAAGACATCAAAACCATCTTTAGAATATCCATTTTTATTAGTTAAATTTTAGTGGGGTCAATTTTTAGAAGTCCCCTTTAGAAGTCCCCTATGTTAAAAGCGGCGAGCACGGTCTAGCTCACGCTTAGTGTCTTGTTCCTTGATATATTCTCGTTTATCGTAATTTTTGCGTCCTCGCCCAAGCCCGATAAGCAGCTTAGCCAATCCCCTCTCATTAATAAAGAGCTTTAGCCCAACAACGGTATTGCCTTTGTCCTGCATCGAGCGGAAGATTTTTTTTAGCTCCTTGCGGTTAAGCAGCAACTTTCTATCACGTCGAGGCTGATGGTTAAAGATATTACCGTGGGTGTATTCGGCAATATTCATCCCCCTGACAAATAACTCCCCCCCACACTCATAACAATAGCAATCCACAAGCGAGGCACGACTCAGTCTAAGTGACTTTATCTCCGTGCCAAAAAGCTCCAGCCCAGCAGTCCACGTCTCTGATATTTCGTAATCAAAGCGTGCCCTACGGTTCTTTATTTCAACTTTTTTTTGCATTTTTTATTATTACTTTTTCTTATCCTCACTAAACTTGCGAGCTTTATTGCAATGACTATCACTACAATTACATCCTTGGCAATTACACTGTTTGCGCTTACTAAACAAACGCCACACAACATAGATAACACACAGTGCTACAACGATAGCAACAATAATTTCTTCACCTGTCATAATCTAGAAAATGTTATAGGTAATAAATCCTAGTAGCCACGCCAACGAAGTACTATAGACCACCGACACGACTGCCCACCACCACGAACCACTCTCCTTGCCTATTGCCACAACGGTGGCTATACAAGGTACATAGAGCAATATAAATATCATAAATGCAAGTGCCGAGCCTTTGGTAAAGTCACTCGAGGCAGATAATTTTTCAGGGAGCGCAGCCTCGTCATCTTCCTCAGCACCATATAGCACACCCATTGTAGCCACTACAACCTCCTTGGCAGCCAAGCCAGAAAGGAGTGACACCCCAGCCTTCCAATTAAGACCAAGTGGTTCAATAGCAGGTTCGATAGTTTTACCGATATGTCCTAAGTAAGAGTTTTTCATAGCAGCTTCCCGTGTTGCCATATCGTATGGTTCAACTTCTGGACGTGGGTAGTAGCTCAAGAACCAAATCAGAATCGAAGCAATCAACATAAATTTACCCATTTTGAGTAGATACTGAGCAGCTCTTTCCCACATATGTCTAAGTGTAGCCTTTAGCGTAGGTATACGATATGGCGGTATCTCCATAACAAATGGGGTTTCGTCTTTTTTGAAGACCAACTTACGCATCACTATTGCAGAGAGTATCGCTACGACTATGCCTAGCAAATACATTGCCATAACCATAAGTGCAGCATTCTCTGGGAAAAAGACCCCTGCAATCAGTATAAAGACTGGCAGGCGTGCAGTGCACGACATAAATGGATTTATCAGCATTGTAATGAGCCTACTACTATGACTCTCAATAGTGCGAGTTGCAATAATCGAAGGCACGTTACACCCAAAGCCCATCAGTAGCGGTATAAATGATTTGCCGTGTAGCCCTATTTTGTGCATAAACTTATCCATAATAAAGGCAGTTCGAGCCAAGTAGCCAGAGTCCTCCATCAGCGAAATAAAGAGATACAGTATCACGATATTAGGCAGAAAGACTATCACACTACCCACACCACCAATAATGCCATCTGCTATAAGGCTCTTCAGCACTCCATCGTTCATAACAGAATTCACCCAATCGCCGAGCATCCCCACCCCACTATCTATCCAATCCATAGGGTATGCCCCCAGCTCAAAGGTGGCATAGAACATAAGTGCCATTACCGCAAAGAATATCGGGAAACCAAACCATCCACTCGTAACAATCCTATCAAGTCGCCTAGAGTGGCTATTTATATCCTTCTCGCCCATTGTATAGACATCTCGCAGTGCCCCCTCAATAAAACCATATTTCTCGGCAGCAAGTGCAGTTGTTACATTATCACCCAAGTCGCCACTAATTTGCTTAACCCCGTGGTCACGTAGCTCCGCATATTTTTGATAGTTAGGGCTTTGAGCAATAATCTTTTCGGTGGGTGCATCTTTTTCGAGCATCTTTAGTGCCCAGTATCTTGGTGGGAAGTATGGCGGAACAGAGTCCGTATCCTCCTTAAAGGCAGTAGTGAGCCTAGTTATTGCCCTTTCAATTACCGCTGAATGGGTGATGTGGATATGGCGAATGTCGCTATTTTGTCGCTCAAAGACCGAGATAACATTGTCCAAGAGTTCGCCGATACCCTTTTCGCTACGAGCCACCACTGGTACCATAACAGTGCCAAGCATCTTGCCCAACTCCTCGTGTTTGAGCGTCGAACCGCTGTTCTTTAGTTCATCGTACATATTGAGTGCCACAACCATTGTAAGGTTGGCATCAATAAGTTCGGTGGTGAGGTACAGGTTTCTCTCTAAGTTAGATGCCGCCACAACATTTACCACCACATCGGGCATCTTTTCAGTGAGATGCTCCCTTACGCAAAGTTCTTCGGGCGAATATCCCGACAGGGCGTAAGTTCCTGGCAAGTCCGTTATCTCAAACTTATAGCCCTTATACCTAAACGAGCCAACTTTAGCCCCCACAGTAACACCGCTATAGTTGCCTGTGTGCTCACGTCCGCCAGAGATAGCATTAAAGAGCGAAGTCTTTCCGCAGTTTGGGTTACCAACCAGCGCAATATTAATGGTATTAATCTTTTCTTTGATAATTTCATAGGAGGTTTGCTCATCGACTACTGCTTTAAATGCCTCATTATCATTCAGCAAAACGTCTTCTTTAGCAATCTCTATCATACTAGCCTCACTACGCCTGAGCGATACTTCATACGACATAAGCTTGTACTTAACTGGATCCCTAAGGGGTGCATTTAGCAAAGCCGTAACCCTGTGACCACGCACAAAACCCATCTCCATCAAACGATGCTGGAAACCACCGTGCCCAATAACCTTAGTGATTACAGCACTTTCTCCTATTTTTAAATCGAATAATCTCATTGAGATTGCTATTTACAGCGGAATTTAAATTCAACGTCCGAAAGCTCAATATTTGCTTTAGTGATTTTGCTTTTCATATCCTCTTTAAAGGCAATTACCTTAGCCTGCATCTCAGGGCAACCAGTGCCGATAATCTGAGCCGCAAGGATAGCAGCATTCTTAGCACCGTCGAGCGCAACCGTTGCCACAGGAATACCCGAAGGCATTTGTAGAATCGAGAGGATAGAGTCCCATCCGTCGATAGAGTTGCTAGATTTCACTGGCACACCCACCACTGGAAGCGGCGTAAGAGCTGCAATAACCCCTGGTAGGTGAGCTGCTCCACCAGCACCAGCTATAATAACTTTAACGCCACGAGTATGTGCTGCACGGGCAAAGTCTAGCACCATATCTGGTGTGCGGTGTGCCGATAGCGCATTAATTTCAAAGGGTATCTCCATTTCATCAAAAAACTCTGCTGCTGCTCTCATAACCTTCATATCTGAGGTTGAACCCATAATAATAGAAACTTGTGGTGTCATTTTTTTGTTAATTTATTGTAAATTTAATTTAAAAATCCTTACTTTTGCGCTACAAAGATAACACTTTTTTATGAATTCATCTATAAAAATAAACGACAAAGAGTTTGTTCCATACATTTGCGAAGAGCAAATCCAAGAGGCTATTGACCGCATTGCTCAACAAATCCGTGAGTGCTATGGCAACAGGCAGGGCAAAGAGCCTCTTATTCTAGTCATTACGCTTAAAGGGGCAATGCTCTTTGCGGCAGAGCTTTCCAAGAGGCTCAACTTCCCTTTGGTGTGGGATTTTGTGAAGTGTTCCTCTTATGGGAGTGATATGTGCAGCTGTGGCACTATTAAATTTCAGCTCCAAGAGAGTAATAAAATCGAGGGTAGAGATGTTTTAGTTATTGAAGATATTGTCGACAGTGGCAATACTTGGGAATTTTTATACAACTACTTTAATCAAAAAAATGCTGCCTCGGTGCGTATTGCAACAATGGCTATCAAAAGGGAACTATACCAGAAGGATATTCCCGTTGACTTTGTGGCACTTGAGTTGCAGAACCGCTTTGTAGTGGGATATGGATTGGACTATGACGAAATCGGACGAAATATCAATGGAATCTATGTGCTCTCTGCCGATTAATGAAGCCTTTTACTCGCTTCAGGGTGAGGGGTGTAATAGCGGTCAGGCAGCGTATTTTATACGTCTTGGGGGGTGCGATGTGGCGTGCGAATGGTGCGATTCACCGCAGGCTCAGAGCGGTGGCGAGATGACCCCGATTGAGTCTATTGTGCAAGACGTACTAAAGACTCCTGCCCATAATGTAGTAATTACAGGGGGTGAGCCTTCGCTTCATAACCTAGAACCACTCACCACTCTACTCAAAGAGCAGGGCAAAAGGGTAATGATTGAAACAAGTGGTACTAACCCACTAAGCGGAACACTGGACTGGGTATGCCTGTCTCCAAAGCCGCACTATGATGCACTCTGTGAGGTCTATGCCCAAGCCAATGAACTAAAAGTGGTCATTGCTAAGCAAGAGGATTTTGAATTTGCAGAGAGGTGCGCTCTGAGGGTCAGTGGCAGTACGCTGCTCTACCTTCAGTGCGAATGGGGCGCAAGAGCCGACTTAACTAATTCTGTAATAGAGTATATCAAAAAAAATCCTAAGTGGAGATTATCCCTTCAAACACATAAATTTCTAAATATTTTATAAAGTTATGAAAAAGCTATTAATTTTAATTCTAGGTACAGTATTTTCGTTATCACCGAGTGTAGCACAGAGCGCAGACTCACTATGGGTGAATAGCAATAATGAATTTGAGGCAGGAAATTTCAGTGAGGCTGCACGTGGGTATGAAGCTCTACTAGAGATGGGCGAAAGAAACTGGGAAGTACACTACAACCTTGGGGCAGCATACTTTAAGGGTGGTGAGCTTGGGCTTGCTATTTTAAACTATGAGCGTGCCCTCAGGCTCGACCCTATGAACGAGGATGTGGAGTATAGCCTAAGGGTTGCAAATACCCACACCGTTGATAGAATCGAGAGCGTTCCGCAATTCTTCCTGATTGATTGGCTCAGTGCAGTGCGTGATACTATGCGCCCAAATGGTTGGACAGTGGTGCTAATTGTACTGATTGCCCTGACACTTGGCGCAGTGGTGCTAAAGCGTGTAAGGGGCACTTCGTGGAGTTTAACTATTGTAATGGGAGTTGCTTCGTTGCTAGTTTTCTTCTTTGCTCAAAGCTCATACAATAGGGTAAAGGGCGAAGATGATGCAGTGGTGCTCAATACCGCAGCAGTGGTGCGCTCCTCACCAAGCCCTAGTGGCAATGAACTCTTCGTACTACACGAAGGTACTAAGGTTAGACTCCTCGAAGAAAATGATACATACAGCGAAGTTAGCATCGACTCTGGTAGCAAGGGGTGGATACTAAATAGCGATATAGAAAAGATATAAGCTCTTTTTGATAGCCCCCTCTCTCTAACAAAAAACAACTAACAAAAAATGTCAGAAAATAAAGATACCGATTTTTTGGTGATTGGTAGCGGCATTGCAGCCCTTAGCTATGCCCTGCAAGTAGCCGACTTTGGTAAGGTTACAGTGGTAACCAAAAGTACACTAGACGATACTAATACTAGCAAGGCTCAAGGTGGTATTGCAGCGGTGCTCCGTGGCGAAGAAGAGAGTAGGCAGAGCCACATCGAAGATACTATGGTCTGCGGCTCGCAGTACAGCAAACCCGAAGTTGTCGAGAAAGTTATATACGGTGGTGCTGAAACCATTGAAAAACTTACTCAATGGGGCGTGGAGTTCGATAGACTAGAGTCCGGCGAGTACGAAAAGGCTCGTGAGGGTGGACACAGCCAAAGCCGAATACTACACCATAAAGATACTACGGGTGCCGAAATTCAACTAAAACTCATAGAGTGTGTCAAGCAACACCCTAATATCGAGATACTTGAACACCACTTTGCCGTGGATTTGCTCACCCAACACCACCTCGGTAAACTTGTCAAAAAGTCTATACCTGGCACAGAGTGCTATGGTGCCTATGTGCTGAATATGAAGATAGGTGAGGTCTATACCCTACGTGCCAAACGCACTATATTAGCGTCAGGGGGTATCGGCAATATCTACCATACCACCACAAACCCTACTGTCGCAACGGGTGATGGCATTGCAATGGTGCATCGTGCCAAGGGGCGTATCTCGGATATGGAGTTCGTGCAGTTCCACCCAACGGCACTCTATAACCCTGCCGAACGCCCCTCGTTTTTGATTTCTGAGGCTGTGCGTGGCTTTGGGGCACTGCTAAAGGATAAAAGAGGTGTCGAGTTTATGTGGAAATACCATAAGAGTGGTGCGCTCGCTCCACGTGATGTGGTGGCTCGTAGCATCGACAAAGAACTAAAGATTAGTGGCGATGAACACGTCTACCTAGATATTACTCATAAACCTGCAAAGGATATTATCGCTCATTTCCCGAATATCTATAATAAGTGTAAGTCTATTGGTATTGATATAACCAAGGAACTGATACCTGTAATTCCTGCTGCTCACTATCTTTGTGGCGGTGTTAAGGTCGACGAGAATTCACAAAGCTCTATCCATAGGCTCTATGCCATTGGTGAGGTGGCACGCACTGGATTGCACGGAGCTAATAGGTTGGCTAGCAATTCGCTATTAGAGGCAGTGGTCTATTCAACTGCCGCTGCAAAACACTCTGTAGAGGGGCTTAGTGATGTGGAGTTACCTACAATCCCTGATTGGGATTTTAGGGGTACAACTCACAATGAGGAGATGATTCTTATCACTCAGTCTGTCAAGGAGATGCAACAGATTATGAGTTATTATGTGGGTATTGTGCGTTCAAATATTCGCCTTGAAAGGGCATTACATAGAATGCAGACTCTTTACGAAGAGACGGAGCATCTTTATCGTCGTAGTGTGGTGAGTGTGCCGTTGTGCGAGCTTCGTAATATGTTGGGGGTCAGTTATTTGGTAATAAAGCAGGCAATGGCACGCCATCAGAGTATAGGTTTACATTATACTATTGATTATAAGTAGAAAAGGTTTTAGAGCAGACTTTAGTCAAGAAAGTTTTTTGGGTGCCGCTGGGGGACAGAGACTCTTTTATGACTAAAGTTTGTTATAGCTTGTAGTATTACGAACTAAATGATTAAAGCTTTCATAATAAAATGGTCTCTGACACCCCAGCGGCACCAAAAACTTTCTTGACTTTAATCTAACATACTTTCCTCACAAAAAGAGGCTAATCAATCTCACTGTCTATCAAATAACGATTCCTGTCGCTAGAGTTGCGATTTATCATCTCGCCTATAAAACCTGCCAAGAACAACTGTACCCCCAGTATAATGGCAACCAATGCAAGATAGAACAAAGGTTGTTCGGTTACCGCACGATAATAACTACCTGCACTCTGGGCACACAACTTTTCGATTATCAGCCATAGCGCAACACCGCCACCAAACAAAAACATCAACGAACCCACTCCTCCGAAAATATACATAGGTCTGCGACCGAACTTTGTCATAAAACTCACACTAATAAGGTCGATGTAACCCTTTATCATCCGCTCCCAACCAAACTTCGAGACCCCATATTTTCTAGGGTAATGCTCCACCACCTTCTCTTTGATTTTACTAAACCCAGCACGCTTAGCCAATATAGGAATATAACGGTGCATCTCCCCATAAACCTCAATACTCTTGACCACTTTGCCTCGGTATGCCTTCAACCCACAGTTAAAGTCGTGAAGCTTAATGCCACTAACCATTCGTGCCGTAAAGTTAAAGAACTTACTAGGCAGAGTTTTGCCCAATGGGTCTTTACGTTTGCCCTTCCAGCCACTCACCAAGTCTAGCCCATCTTGCGTAATCATACGATAGAGTTCAGGGATTTCGTCAGGTGAGTCCTGTAAGTCAGCATCCATAGTGATAACCACCTTGCCACACGCCATATCAAAGCCCACGTAGAGAGCAGCCGATTTGCCGTAATTACGCCTAAAGCTCTTGGCTCTAATCTGAGGATACTCTTTTTTTAGTTGTTGAACCACATCCCAAGAACGGTCTGTCGAACCATCATCTATAAAGATTAACTCATAGCTAACCCCCATCCCTTTAATTACACGGTCTATCCATTTGCACAGCTCGCCAAGCGACTCCTCCTCGTTATAGAGAGGTATCACTAGCGATATATCAACGTCTTGTTCTTGTTTCATAGTTTTTAGATGTCCCCTTAAGCCTCTTACATAATCATTGATTCAGTTAGGAATGTAGGTTTGTCGCCATTAGCCTTCGAAGCACGATTGAAGGTGAAGTTAAAGCTCAGCGACTGATTAAATTGCCAGTAGTCATTCTCCGCTACATTAGGCGTAGCAACCGTTTCGTCATAGATTGCTTTAAGATATAGGCTCACCCCAAATAGCGAAGTGATATTGTACGAGATTCTAGTTTCCCACAGCAGGTTCGGACACTTAATATAGTCCCAGAACGACTCCAGTGTAGAAGATATTGTCATAGCATCCTTGAATACCTTTTTGTTAAATTCCACACGGTTAAACATACCAAACTGCGTTACGCTGTTCTCACCTTCAGGAACGCCATAAAGACCCTGACTTGCCAATTCATTGTTTAGCAGGAATGTGCCACTACCTGAGATAGGTGCAACATAGATTTTCAAGCAATTATCCTTAAACGGCAGGTAAGTGATACCAGCCGAAAGCGTCAAGTAGGCAGGTGTCATAAACGAGGATGTTAGCACCGTATCGGATGTGTAGCCATTAGCAAATTGCGAACGGAAGACCAACGAACCAGATGCCTCAAATCTATCGTTCAGTTTCCAGCTAGGGGTAGAGGTTATGTTCAAGTAGTCCTCACTCTTGCTAGCCTTTTCGTTAGTAACCACAAGGGTGTATGCACCCTCCACAGTTGAGCTTACATTAAAGTTACTCTCCTCATTGGTGTAAATGTGAGTAAACTTAGCCCACGCCCTTCCCGAGAAAGAGTTATCACCCCCTGCTGCCCAGTTGGTAAAGGAACTCTGCGTAATACCCACAGCTGTACTAAGGCTCACCTTATTGCGATACTGAAAGAGTTCTTTGCGCATATTCTCCTTATACGCCCTGCTAAATACAGCCAAGTTCTCTGGTGTCGGTACCGAATCGCTCCCCATAACACGTATAGTTGGCAGCTCAGGCATTGAGCTATTGTTCGCATTTGGGCGTAAATTAAACTGAGCATAGGTATCCTCTAGTGCTGCTGATGCTACGAGGACTAGCATTATAATAAGTTTTCTCATTGTTTTGATATTTTTTATTACCTTTGTTTCTATTATGGAGCTAACCTTGCAGTTGGTTGAAATTTGCAAGAATACTTAAAGACTACAAAGTTAATAATTTTTAAAGAAAGAAAAATGGAAAAAAGAAAAAAATTCTTCGGGGCACACGTTTCTGCCTCAGGAGGCGTTGAGAATGCACCACTCGCAGCCGCAGCTATAGGCGCAGATGCTTTTGCTCTTTTCACTAAAAATCAACGCCAGTGGGTTGCTCCCCAGCTTAAAGAAGATTCTATTATAGCCTTTCAAGAAAACTGCGCTAAAGCAAATATTCTACTAGAAAATATCCTGCCACACGATAGCTATTTAATTAATTTAGCTAGCCCTACTGACGATGCGCTTTTAAAATCACGTGATGCATTTATCCACGAGATGCAGAGGTGCGAGGCTCTGGGGCTTAAGATGTTGAACTTCCACCCAGGGGCATCGCTTAAGAAGATCTCGGACGACCAGGCTATTGCTCGCATTGCCGAGTCCATTAATATTGCTTTGGATAAAAGCTCTGGGGTTACGGCTGTTATTGAGAATACGGCTGGGCAAGGTTCGTATCTTGGGCACCGCTTCGAGCACCTTGCTCAGATTATTGAGATGATTGAGGATAAGAGTCGTGTGGGGGTATGTATTGATACTTGCCACGCATTTTCGGCTGGGTATGATCTCAGTAGTCAAGAGGCTTGTGATCGCACTTGGGCGGAGTTTGAGAGTGTTGTTGGGTTTAAGTATTTGCGAGGGATGCATTTAAATGATGATATGAAGGCTTTGGCTTCACGTGTTGATAGGCACGCTCCGTTAGGAGATGGCACTATTGGGATTGTTGCGTTCGAGTATATTTGTAGGGATAGTAGGTTTGATGGTATTCCGTTGATATTGGAGACTCCAGAGCCAGAGCGTTGGGCGGCAGAGATTGAGATGTTGCGAGGTTTTGCGGGGCTGTAGTTTGCTTTAGCTTGTAATCTAACAGACTAAATAATTAAAGTTTTTTGGGTGCCGCTGGGCACGCCAGATGTTTTAGTTTGCTAGTGCTTGTAGTATTACAGACTAGATAATAGAAACAATTTGCTGATTATAATATTAATTGCTATATTTGAAGCCTAATGTTCATAAAAAATCTAAACTATGCAACAACTATCAGACTTTTTAACACTTATTGACTCCTATATTGGCTCCTCAGAATGGTTTGTCTACCTACTGCTTGGAACTGGTCTATTCTTTACCATATACCTAGGCTTTCCACAATTTAGGTACTTCGGTCACGCAATTAAAGTCGTCTCTGGTAAATTCGACAAAAAAAGCGACGGTGGCGATACCTCGCACTTCGGAGCACTCTCCACTGCTCTTAGCGGAACAGTCGGCACGGGTAATATCGCAGGTGTTGCACTGGCGATTCACCTAGGAGGTGCAGCTGCAATCTTCTGGATGCTGATGACCGCTATGCTCGGTATGGCTACAAAATTTGTGGAGGTGAGCCTCTCGTTGAAATATCGTGAGGTGCAGAGCGATGGCTCCTACAGCGGTGGCCCTATGTACTATATGAAAAATAGACTCGGTGCACGTTGGCTTGCTGTTATCTTTGCCATAGCTACTATTCTTTCGAGCTTTGGCACAGGCTCACTGCCTCAGATAAATTCCATTGCAAACTCTCTGGAGGCAACCTGGGGAATGGATAAGGTCTGGACAGGGATTATTCTCTCTGTGCTACTAGGGCTTGTTATTATAGGTGGGATTAAGCGCATCTCTAGTGTCTCGCAGAGGATTGTGCCACTAATGGCAACGCTCTATTTTATTTGCGGAATAATGGTGCTAATTAATAATTACGAGAATATACTACCATCAATCTCTGCAATCTTCTCGGATGTCTTTACTGGCACTGCTGCAACGGGCGGTTTCCTTGGTGCAGGCTTTGCGTGGGCATTTAACAGGGGGGTTAATCGAGGCTTGTTCTCGAATGAGGCAGGTCAGGGTAGTGCGCCTATTGCCCACAGTGCGGCCCGCACCTCTGAACCTGTTAGCGAGGGTATGGTATCGCTACTTGAACCATTTATTGATACCATTATTATTTGTTTCTTGACGGGCGTGATACTTCTTAGCTCTGGGGTCTGGAACGAAAAACACTTCAATGAATTCCAAAGAGCCGATATGTATATAATTGAGGGTAGCGGGTATATAGAAACTAATGAGAGTGATGTGAAAAATATCTCGGAATTCTTGGCATCTGGCACTTCTACCGATAATATTGCACTTAGTAATGGAACGATTCAGGTGGTTGATGGCGAGATTATCTCAGATGTGACAGTGCTACACTCACGCTCTTTGGCTCAAAACGTTGTGGTGAGAGATAATGATGTTCCCTATAGCGGAGAGCTTACCATCAAAAACGGGAAGGTCGAGCAAGGTGTAAAAATCTCAGGGGAATCGCTTTTGCACTCCGCACCACTCACCACCGAGGCATTTAAGCAAGGTTTCTTGGGCGATTGGGGAGGTTATATTATTCCTATTAGCCTGCTGCTCTTTGCCTTTTCGACTGCCATTGCGTGGAGCTACTACGGTGATCGAGCCATTACATTCCTCTTTGGGGTTAAGGCAGTGCCATATTTCAGGATTTTCTATACCATAGCCTTTGCTTTTGGGGCGTTTGTCGACACTTCGATAATATGGATATTTTCGGGCATTACCATTGCCTTTATGACAATTCCTAACTTGTTGGGGATATTAATACTACATAAAGATGCCAAGAAAATGCTTAAGGATTATACTCATAAAATAAAGGGTAATGCGAAAGAATAGCAGTGGGTATGTGGTGATATTGTGTATCATTCTTGGGGCGGTCTTTCTGGCAATGAACAAGGGTGGGGTAAAGAATATAGACCCTATCAAGGCGCAAGTCAGTGAACGCTTTGCAAAGGATACGATGGTCTATCGAAAGAAAAAGGCGGAAGTCCCGGGTCAAGATAGTACCGTGATACGTCGTTATTTGGTGTTGGATGTGGAGTTAAATAGTGCGACTTTCGAGGAGTTGGACAAGGTGTATGGCATAGGCGAGGTCTTTGCTAGTCGTATTTTGGACTATCGAAAGGAGCTTGGAGGGTACTATAGCATAGAGCAACTGCGTGAGATTAAGGGGATTGACGATAAAGTTTTTACTCGAATTTCTCGAAATTTTAGGGTCGATACGCTTGCAATTTCAAAAATAAATATTAACTTTGCGACCCGTAAGGCACTTCTTAGCCATCCGTACTTCACTGCTTCGATGGTTAAAAGGATAGAGGATGCCAAAATGAGAGGAGGTTATTTTACTAGTACAGAACAGATTATAGAACAAGACATATTACTAAAGAGTGAGGCACTAAGAGTGGCTCCTTATTTGTTATACACAGTAAATTAATTTCGGGGTCTTTTATAGAAGTCCCCACTAAAAAAAAAGAATACAACAATGTTAATTATGCCAATTAGAGAGGGTGAAAACATCGAAAAAACTCTCAAAAAATTTAAACGTAAAGTAGAGCGCACAGGCGTTATCAAACAACTTAGAGCACGTCAGTGTTTTGTTAAGCCATCGGTAGAGAACCGTTTGAAAAGACAAAAAGCTGTTTATGTAACAAAGCTTCGTCGTGAGCAAGAGTAGTTCCACTACTGTATAATAGTTTCAAGAATCTGTTTAAGTTTTTATCGCTAAGATTGTTAAGAGATATGTTGCTTTAATTTTCTATTCTTTGTACGAGGCGCATAGCAATAGCTATGTAACGAATAGAAAAAGAGAAAAGTGAAGTGACAGATACTTAACAAATTAGATGAGAAAAATTTAAACAGATTCTAAGGGTCAGTACTTCTAGAGAGTGCTGACCTTTTTTTTAGAAGTCCCCTATAATAATCGACTATAACGCTCCAATATCGAATTACGCAATACACTGAGCTCCTGAATTTTCTCTACCGTTTCTCTATTGAAATCGCTATTATTCTCTGCAAACTCCGCCTTTAACGCAAGTATTTGCATCTCCAATACCTTTGACTTATAGAGCAATATCGCCTTTGGAACTGATCTATAGAGTAACTCCTTTTCGCTCTTTGGGCGCATATCGTTATTGTCCCAAAACTTGCTAGCAGGGTTGGCATCCTCCCACATCATCATATCGGCAACAGTGCTTGCCACCTCTCGATTATTACTACTCAAAAGCGTCTCGCCACTTAGCTGCTCACCACCCTCTATCGCCTCTGTAAAGTAACCCAAAATCTCCTGCAAAACTGGCACCGTAAAGTGTATATTATCATTTTTGAGTTCATTGATAATAGTACCTGCAACTGGCATCATTACGATATTATCCTCGCTGAGCTCATACTCAAAACTTTGATCGCCAAACCTTACCAGATAGCTAATAATTTCACGTTCGAGCACCTCTACCGCACTATCTCGTTTTATTATAGTTGGCTTTTGGGGTGTGATAGTTACTGGTTGCTGGTTAATGACGGGGATTGCTTGGGGATTTGGCATAGCAATCATACGAGTAACCACCTCACGGCTGAGTATATCGTAGTTAACGTCCAACTCCCGTGCACACTCTTTGATATAGACTTCACGAGTGATATTATCCTCAATAACGGCAAGCGAACCTACTATATCTGCTACCAATGCGGCACGTGCAGCAGGGTCGCCAGCAGCATCTTTTAGCAGAATCCGAGTCTTAAACCTTAAGAAATCCTCCTCATTTCGCTCAATATAGCTCTCTAGTTCAGTGGCGGAGTGTTTCGCAGCAAAGCTGTCGGGGTCTTCACCCTCTGGCAGTGGCACTACCCTTACGGTAAGCCCCTCGGCAAGCAGCATATCAATACCACGTAGCGATGCCTTTATGCCTGCGTAGTCACCATCATAAATAACCGTTACGTTCTTAGTAAAACGCTTAATGAGTTTGATTTGCTGAACGGTAAGGGATGTTCCGCTAGAAGCCACCACATTCTCAATACCACTTTGGTGCATCTGCATAACGTCGGTATAACCCTCCACCAAGATACACTTATCACCCTGCGTGATAGCCTTCTTTGCTTGAAAGATGCCATATAGCGTATGGCTCTTGTCATAGACCTCGCTCTGAGGCGAGTTTAGGTACTTGGCGGTCTTTTTGTCAGTGGACATAGTGCGCCCACCAAAGCCAATGACACGCCCCGTAAGAGAGTGTATAGGAAAAATCACCCTACCGCAAAACCTGTCGTAATATTTGCGAGTTGAATTCTCCCTAAGAATAGTCAACCCCGTAGCAACCAAGAAACGCTCCTCATAACCATCCTCCACCCCTTTTCGTGACATTGCATCACCAGAGGCAGGGCAATACCCCAGCGAGAACTTTTCGATAGTAGTGGGTGTAAAGCCACGCTCTTTGAAGTAGCTTAGTCCCACATCACGCCCCTCGATGGTTTTATGCAGTTGATTTTGGAAGTATTTATCGGCAAAGGAATTGACCACCAACATACTCTCCCTGTCATTATTACGTTCCAGTTCTTCGGTGGTGAGTTCTTTTTCTTTAACTTCGATGCCATACTTACGAGCCAACCATTTTAGAGCCTCTGGGTAGGAGAGTTTTTCGTGTTCCATAACGAAGCTTACAGCTCCGCCGCCCTTGCCACATCCAAAGCATTTGTAGAGTCCTTTGGCGGGGGATACCATAAACGAGGGTGTTTTTTCGTTGTGAAATGGGCAGCAGGCAGTATAGTTAGTACCCTTCTTTTTCAGGGTAATAAAATCCCCAACGACTTCGACGATGTCGGCCGCTGCGGTAATTCTATCTACTGTTGCTCTATCAATCATAGCATCTTGCTTTAGTGGGGAAATTATTACAAAGGTACGATTTTTTTTCTAACCTTCAAAGTTGGAATTTCAGTTTAGGGTTATAGCTTGTATTATTACAGACTAAATAATACAAGCTATAACCCTGAACTAAAACTCTAACCTGGATTAATTTAGAAAAAATCATACGGTTTTCTTTCTCCACAAAACTTATTTTTACTACTTTTGTAAATCAATTATAACACAAAAATAATATGGCGATAATAAGAGAACTTAGAGGCAAAACCCCTCAAATGGGCGAAAATTGCTTCCTAGCTGAAAATGCAGTGCTGCTAGGAGACGTGACAATGGGCGACGACTGCTCAATATGGTACGGCACAGTGCTTCGTGGCGATGTCAATACAATAAAACTCGGCAACAGAGTTAATGTCCAAGACAACGCCTCGATTCATACACTCTACAAACGTAGCGTTACCGAAATCGGTGATGATGTGTCAATAGGTCACGGCGCAGTGGTGCACGGTGCACGCATCGAAAGTAACTGCCTTATTGGAATCAACGCCACAATACTTGACAATGCAGTGGTCGGTAGCGGCACTATTGTGGCTGCAAACTCACTGGTGCTATCCAATGCAGTGCTCGAACCAAACTCAGTCTACGCAGGAGTGCCAGCACGCAAAATCAAAGAGATTGACCCTAGCCAGCGTGCAGAAATAATTGACCGTATTGCACACGACTACGTTATGTATGCTTCGTGGTACGGTGAAACGTCGGCAAAGTAGGTGCAACAGCGCAGAAGTAAATACGAGGATAGCGGCATAGTGCTCCAAGTCAGAAAGTACTCGGAGCGCAAACTTATCGTTGATATGGTGACCCGTGAGCACGGTCGTGCTACCTACATAACTTCCATTGGTCGTGCCACCCCACGCTCACTGTTCCAGTCGTTCTATATTCTAGATATTATAGCAACTCCACCTGCAACTACCGAGGGTCTACACCAACTCAGCGAGGCGCAAATCAGTGCGCACTGCACTCTAGCACTTGCCTATAAAAATGCGGCACGCTCGGCTATTGTAATGATGCTTTCCGAAGTTGTGCTCAGAGTAGTAAGGGATAGCGACACGCCACTCTACAGTTTTCTGCAAGATGCCATACGCCTGCTCAATTCCCTGAGTGATAGCACTATGATAGCTAATTTCCACCTGCACTTTATGGTAAAGCTCTCAGAGATTTTGGGCTATGCCCCACATAATAACTACACCCAAGGCAGCTATTTTGATATTGCGCTAGGGGAGTTCACAGAGCGTGAACCCACGCATAATCTTTACCTAAGCGCAGAGCAGTCCCTGTTGCTATACTCGGCATTGAGCCATAGTTTATCCGAGGGGATTCACGTGCCAGTGAATGGAGCTAGCCGTTCTGCATTTCTAAGTTCGATGGTAGACTATTATGGTTATCACACCCAGTCAATCTACGATGTTCGCTCGATAGAGATTTTCGGTGATATTTTTTAGAAGTTCGCTAAAGAAAAAGAGGGAGTGGTCTTATCATCAAGTATACGTTGAACAGCATTATGTATAGGTAGCTGCTCAACGCCTGCTATTTTCAGTGCCTCCACAATCATTGTGTTCTCTATTAGTTCCAAATATTCACGCTCATGGATTGTAATATACTTGGTCGATTCCGACTTTAAGC
>JAWXTM010000017.1:0-37817 GCA_044433505.1 Rikenellaceae bacterium | reverse complement strand
ACAAGCTATAACTAAAGCACTACACCAGAGCTATAGCTTTGGGGGTTTGGAAAAAAATCTTCGATTTTTTTGTTTGTCGTTCCTCCAAACCCCCAAAGATTTTTATTGGAGTTTGTACTAGCTTTCGGTTGTACAACCGAAAGATTTTTGTCTTTTGATTTTTAGGCAAGGCGTCCGCCTTGCTATTGCTCCAGCGGACTGATTCCATCGTTCTTTTGTGAACAAAAGAACCAAAAAACTTTAATTATTTTGTTCTCTCTAGCCTACAATGAAATAAACTGCCTAATAATATCGCACCTCAATACGCTTGCGAAATTCATTACGCAAAATATCCGCAATCTCTGTCATTACATCAACCCTTCGCTCCAATGTTATGGGAAGACTAGGGTCAAAATGCGCCTCATTTAAACGAGTCCCAACCACCATATACGTAGTGCGGTGGCTCAGCAACATTTGCAATATTCTGCTATCAACACTATTGCGCTGCATATTGCGAATATTACAGCTGTTATCACAGACAATATCTTGCAATAAATTCCTCACGCACGCCAATGTTATCACCCCCTCGCTGACTATATCAATACCCGAAATCCTAGATTCGGGGGGTAGCAACACGCCACGAGGATTCGGTATCACACTAACAGAGCGACACATTTCTCTAGCAATTATTTTGGCAGTAGTGCCACCACACACAACCTTCTTACCTTTAAAATTTCGTGCTTCATTGGCAAATTCTTTATCATCACTTTGGTTAAGTGGTGCGCCAGTACAAAATATTAGGGAAGAGGACTGCATTTTATATTTTAGAGGATTGTATTACTCGGAGCACTTCCGAGTGAGGAGATATTATTCGTCGTCTTGGTCAGCTTCGTCAGTAGCTATTTCATCAGGAGCTTTGATTTCTTCGACGTTATCCACCGCATCAAAGAGGTCTTTTTCAATATCTTCCCGAGTTTTATTGTCGACTTTAACGTTAATTTTCACAAAATAGGAAGTGTCATCGGTTTCGAGCATCACACCGTGAAAGAAGTCTCCGTTCGGTTTATCGACCCTAGTTAGATGATCGTTAAATCCTAGTGGGTAACATTCTTTGAGTTGGTTTTGTAGCTCTTCGCTAAGTTTATCATAACTTGTCATCACACGTTTTTTGGCAAGTTTTTTGCCAGTTCCTTGTCTCTGAGTCATTCTTTTGCTTCTAATTACTTGTATATTTTGTTTAAATTAAAGTGTACACATTGGGTTTTGTGGTGGTGCAAATGTAATGTAAAATCGGATATAAATTGCAAAAAAAACGTATTTTTTTCAATTTTTGCTAAAAACCCCATCTTTTTTTGTAATTTTGGGCTATGGAAAAGCAACGAATAGAGTCCTTAAGGGCAAGAATAAATTACCTGAATAGACGGTATTATATTGACAATGTTTCGGAGTTGAGCGATAGGGAGTTTGATGAATTACTAAAGGAGCTTGAACAACTCGAAGAAAAATATCCTGAGTGGCGTGACCCAAATTCGCCTACTGTGAGAGTGGGTAGCGACCTGAGTGGTGGCTTTATGAGCTATGAGCATCGTGTGGCAATGCAGTCACTTTCCAACACTTACTCTATTGCAGAGGTTGAGCAGTGGATGGTGCGTGTGGCAAAGGATGCGCACGGTGGGGATATTGAGCTTTGCGCTGAGTTGAAGTTCGACGGCACGGCAATTAGCCTGACCTATCAAAATGGCAAGTTCATTAGGGCACTTACCCGTGGGGATGGCATCAAGGGTGATGATGTGAGTGCTGCGGTGCGTACTATTCGTTCTTTACCGATGGAGCTTTCGGGGGATGATATACCTGAATTTATGGAGGTAAGGGGTGAGATTTTTATGCCTTATGCGGTATTGGATAAGTTGAATCGTGAGCGTGAGAGAATGGGCGAAGAGCTTTTTGCCAATGTGCGTAATGCTGCCTCTGGTTCATTAAAACTTCTTAGTCCACGTGAGATTGCAAGGCGTGAGCTGGAGTGTGTGCTATATAGCGTACAGAGCACCCAAAGGGTGGCGGATTCACATACAGAAGTGCTCTCTAAGCTCAGAGATTGGGGTTTTGTGACCTCTAGTTATTCACAGAAATGCGCTTCAATAGAAGATGTTAAGCGATATTTGGTGCATTGGGATAAGGCTCGTCATAAGTTGCCATTTGCCACCGATGGGGTAGTCATTAAGGTTAATAGCACTGCTCTGCAACAGTCATTGGGCTCTACTGCCAAAGCACCGAAGTGGGCTGTGGCATATAAGTTTAAGGCCGAGGAGGCGCAAACCACACTTCTTTCGGTTGAGTTCTCGGTGGGGCGAACTGGGGCTATTACACCTGTTGCAAACCTAGAGCCTGTAAAGTTGAGTGGTACTACTGTAAAGCGTGCCTCGATGCATAATGCCGAGCAGATTGCGCTGCTTGATATTCGTGTGGGTGACAGCGTCGTTATTGAAAAGGGTGGGGAGATTATCCCTAAGATAACCCGTGTGGAGCTGTCGAATCGTTCGCTCTTTAGCGAGCCTATTGAGTTCCCTGAGAGGTGTCCTGCGTGCTATGCTCCGTTGGTTAAGAATGATAGCGAGGCAAAGCATTATTGTGAAAATAGAGAGGGGTGTCCGCCTCAGATTATTGGGCGTATTGCGCACTTTGTTTCTCGCAAGGCTATGTATATTAATTCCATTGGGGAGCAGACCTTGGAGCTATTCTTTGCAAATAATCTGGTAAAGAATATTGCTGATTTGTATGAGTTAAAGCAACAGGATATTCGAGGTTTGGAGCGTATGGGGGAGCTTTCGGCACAGAATGTTGTCAGTGGTGTAGAGGAGTCTAAGAGTGTGCCTTTTAGCAGGGTGCTCTTTGGGCTGGGTATTCGCTACGTGGGCGAAACAACGGCTAAGAAGCTGGCAGCAGCACTTCCTTCTATTGATAAGATACGAAATGCCACCCGCCAGGAGTTATTAGAGGTAGAGGAAGTGGGCGAAAAGATTGCGGACTCTATTTTGGAGTATTTCGATAATCCTGCAAATATTGAGCTTATAGAGAGGTTGCGCTCTTATGGGGTGCAGTTAGAGGCTGCGGCGGTAGAGTTGCAATCGAATGTTCTCGAAGGTATGAAAGTTGTCATTACGGGAACTTTTTTGAGGCATAGCCGTGATGAGCTAAAGGCTCTTATTGAGGCGCACGGTGGGGAGAATCAAGCCAGCGTGGGTAAGAATACTTCACTTATGGTTGCGGGGAGTGGCGTAGGGCCTGCCAAGATGCAAAAGGCCGAAAAGCTTGGCACTAGAGTAATGAATGAAGATGAATTTGAACAGTTAATAAAATGAAAGAACTTAGAGGGGTAGGCGTTGCCCTAGTTACGCCATTTACTAAAGAGGGTGAGGTTGACTTTGGTGGACTTACCAAATTATTGGAACAAACCTCGCAGTGTGACTACTATGTTGTGCTGGGCACTACGGGCGAGAGTGTTACGCTCTCGGTTCAGGAGCGTGCAGCAGTAGTGCGCCACGTTGTGGGCTTTAATAGAGGGGTAAGACCTATTGTAATGGGCGTTGGGGGAAATAATACAGCCGAGGTGGTGCGCCAACTCTCGGAACTTGACCTTGAAGGGGTTGATGCTATTCTTTCGGTCGTACCATATTACAATAAACCATCTCAGGAGGGTATCTATGCGCACTATGCTGAGGTATTAAAGAATTCGCCACTGCCAGTGGTGCTCTATAATGTACCAGGGCGCACGGGTGTGAATATGAGCGCAGGGACTACGCTACGCCTTGCAAGTGATTTCCCTAAAAAAGCGGTGGCGGTTAAGGAGGCTTCGGGGAACCTCTCGCAAGTAGCCTATATACTAAGAGATCGCCCAGAGGGTTTTCTTGTGATTTCGGGGGATGATAATATGACCCTGCCGCTATTGATGTTTGGTGGGGATGGAGTGATTTCGGTAAGCGCAAATTGCTTTACAGAGAAGATGTGCCAGATGGTGCACGCAGCCTTGGATGGGGATAATAGAGTGGCACGTGAGCGTAGCTTAGAGCTGTTCGAAGCCACCGACCTGCTCTTTAAGGAGGGTAATCCAGTTGGGGCAAAGGCTGCTCTGGAAATTAAGGGAGTGGGTACGGCTACCGTTAGACTTCCACTCGTTGAGGCAAGCGATTCTCTAAAGAGTGAACTTAAAAATAATATGGAGAAATGGAAATTATAAGGCGATTTGTGGTTGTGTTGTGTGCGGCACTTTGTGTGGATAGCGCAGTGGGGCAAACTCCCCCTGATATGGATGTGGTGCGTGCTGCCATTACTAATCCTGCATCGGACTATTACTATGAGAGCCTCTTTGAACGCTACGAGGCATTGGACTCTACACTTACCTTTGATGACTATTTTCATCTCTACTATGGCTTTGCCGAACAGGTGAGCTATATGCCGCTGCTGGATAATACTGCCAGAACAGAACTCGAAGAGATACTCAGCGGTCGCTCTACCCCAACGGTGAGTGACTATGAACGTGCCATAGTGCTTATCAATACAATACTTACTATTGAACCCTTTAACCTTCGAGATATAAATGCACTGGCGTATGTCTATGCAATGGTTGGCGATGAGTCAAGAGCCGAGCAGTTGATGCAGAGGGTCGAGGTCATTGCTCAAGTTATAATGTCTACGGGTACGGGTTTAGCTGAGAAGGAGCCGTGGTGGATAATCTACTTTGCTCACGCCGAGGATATTGTAAGTCTATTGGGGCATACCCAACAGGGCATACCGATTATTATTTCGAAGGATGTGGAGCTGCTGTCTATTGTCAAAGAAAAGGGGCGTAAGCAGAAAGGGTGCTACTTTAACTACTCGTTAATCTATGCTAGAGATGCCGACTATCTCGAAAATATTGACGCTCCAAAGCGTAAGATGTACTTCAATCCGCTCAATGCAAAACCAGAATTTAAATACTAAAGGATAGGGAAAATTCTCTAAAAATAAAAAAAAACTATGTACGATATTATCTTTATTGGCTCGGGGCCTGGCGGTTATGCAGGTGCTGTGAGAGCCTCGCAACTAGGCGCAAAAGTTGCTGTTATTGAAAAGGCTGAGCTTGGTGGCGTTTGCCTAAATTGGGGCTGTATCCCTACTAAAGCTCTGCTGAAGAGTGCTCAGGTCTATAAGTATGCTAAGAGTGCTGCGGAATTTGGGGTGTGCGTAGAGGGTGTGAGTGCCGATATTGCCAAGATGGTGGAGCGTAGCCGTGGTGTGGCTTCGCAAATGAATAAGGGCGTGGAGTTCTTGATGAAAAAAAATGGTGTTCAGGTTATTACGGGCGTTGGCAAGATAGTAGAAAAAGGCAGGGTTGAGGTTGATGGCACTATCTATGAGGCTCGCAATATTATTGTGGCAACGGGTGCTAGACCACGCTGTGTGGATGCTATTCCAGTGGATGGGGTAAGGGTGCTGAACTCTCGTGGTGCACTCCTAAATGATAAAATTCCTCAGAGCCTTATCGTTGTTGGTAGTGGTGCTATTGGGCTTGAATTTGCATCGTTCTATAGCGCACTGGGTACAAAGGTTACTGTGGTGGAATTCCTCGATAGGGTAGCACCACTCGAAGATGCTGAAATATCATCTACTCTGGAACGCTACCTACGTAAAAATAAAATTACGGTAATGACATCTACTGCAGTGCAGAGTGTAGAGAGCACAGAGGATGGATGTAAAGTTGTGGTTAATGGCAAAAAAGGCGAGGTTACTTTAGAGTGCGATATGGTGCTTAGCGCAGTTGGGGTGAGTGCAAATGTGGAGGGTATTGGTCTAGAGGAGTGTGGTATTGAACTAGAAAGAGGTAAGATTAAAGTTGATCTTGATACTTATAGTACAAATGTGGAGGGGGTGTATGCCATAGGTGATGTTATCGCTACGCCTGCACTTGCTCACGTGGCTACTGCCGAGGCTATTGCTTGTGTTGAGGGCATTATGGGGCATAAGAAAGAGAGTGTGAATTATGGTGCAGTGCCATCGTGTGTTTATACATTCTGCGAGGTGGCATCAGTTGGTATGACCCAAAGCGAGGCTGAAGCAGTTGGTGAAATTATGGTAGGTAAATTCTCGATGATGGCAAGCGGAAAGGGTGCGGCGGCAGGTATGCGTGATGGTCTAGTGAAGCTAGTATTTAGTAAGGAGAGTGGCGTGCTGTTGGGTGCTCATCTAGCGGGGCTTAATGTTACGGAGATGATTGCAGGGCTTACCTATATGGTTAAAAATAAGGTGACGGCACAGGATATTATCTCTACTATCCACCCACACCCGACCATTGCAGAATCGGTAATGGAAGCGGCCGCTGCTGCACTTGGTGAGGCTATACACGGTTAATTCATAATTCACAATGAAACGTATTGTTTGTATAGCATTTTTGCTGATGGGGGTTCTGGCTATGGCGCAAGAACCTACTGGAAAATGGAGTGGAACGCTTGCAGTAAATCCAGTGGTGAAACTCAAAATGTTGCTCGATGTCAAAGCCAGCGATGGTAGGTACACTTCTAACCTTACTTCTATTAGTCAAAGCAGTATGCAGATTCCTGCAAGTGCGACTTCTGTTGCGAAGGATTCGCTTTTTATCGAGTTCTCTTCGATAGGGGCTAAGTATTCGGCTGCCATTGGTGATACTCTGCTTAGTGGCACTTTTTTGCAAAAAGGTATGAGCTTTCCGTTGAATTTGGTAAGAGTCAGTGACGATGAGCTAGAGGCTAAAAATGAGCGTCCGCAAACTCCAGTAAGACCCTTCCCATATAGGGAGGAGGTAGTGCAGTTTTATAATAGGGTGGAGGGGAATATGCTCCACGGCACGCTCTCTACGCCTCGTGGTGCAGAGAAATGTAATGCCGTAGTGCTTATTAGTGGCTCTGGTGCGCAGGATCGTGACTGCTATGTTGCAGGGCACTATTTCTTTCTTGTGCTCTCGGACTATCTCGTACGAAATGGTGTGGCGGTGCTTCGCTACGATGATCGTGGGGTGGGTAATAGCGAGAAAATTGAAAATGATGGTACTACTGCTGATTTGGCTTACGATGCTGAGGCTGGGGTGGAGTATTTGCGCTCTTGTGATAAGTTCGATAAGGTTGGAGTCATTGGGCATAGCGAGGGGGGCACTATTGCCTTTATGCTATCTGGTAGCGGCGATTACGTTGTTCCCGACTTTATGGTCTCGATGGCAGGTACTGGCGTGCGTGGCGACGAGGTGCTGAACTATCAGCAGGAGTATGCCCTAAAGAGTAGTGGAATCAACCCAATATCCGTAGCCTTTGCAATGAACCTTAATAAAGCTATCTACACTAAAGTCTTGGAGTCAGTGGAGTCTAACGAAGCACTCAAAGACTCTATCGTGAAGATAGTGAGGGATGGTAGCGTTGGTACTGATAGCCTGACTGTAGAAAAGAGACTCGACGAGATTACAAAAACGGTGATGAATCCGTGGATGTACTACTTCTTAAGGTATGACCCAAGGGAGGCAATTCATGGTACAGAGTGTGCTGTGCTTGCGCTAAATGGCACGCTCGATAGGCAAGTATGCGCTGAGGATAATCTGGGAGCTATCGAAAAAGAACTCGGTGAGGGTGGTAATAAAGACTATACAATAAAATACTGCGAGGGGCTGAACCACCTCTTCCAAAAGTGCGAAACTGGCTCGGTGAATGAATACTCCGAAATCCAAGAAACCATTAACCAGGAGGTTTTAGAAACAATCGCAGAGTGGATTAAAACAATAAAGGGGACTTCTAAAAATTGACCCCACTAAAATTTAGCAAATAAAAATTGGATATTTTATAGATAGTTTTGGTGCCTTTAGGCGATATTTTGGCTGATTTTTCACCTTTTTCCTCTCGAATAGCCCGCTATTAGAGATAAAATGCGGCAAAAACTCACCTTCGAATCTCATCCCAAATCCACCAAATCAATTTTTAGAAGTCCCCTAAAATAACAGGATAATGGAACAACACAAAAAAGCAGCATCAAAGGTGCTCACAGGACTTATCATTTCGTATGGTATGAGTATTTTAAGCGGAATTTTAGTAGCAGTATGGATGCTTGCAGGGGGTCTCGACCTTATAAGCAACCTTGTAAGTAGTGCAATAGATGATGGCGATGTAATGGCAATGTCCCAAACGCTATCCTTTATCCAAGGCTCATTGGTGATTGTACTAATAGGTGCGGTAAGCTCTATTGGTCAGATTATCGGTAGTGCAGTATCTTATATGGGTATAAGGAGTTTTAGTGTTGGGCTGGATGAGATGGGTGCTCGTGGCGCAAGAAATATGACTACGGGTATGTTGCTCTCGCTTATTGCGCTGTGTGTTGGGCTTCTTAATTGGATGTTGGTTTTCAGCGCAGCTGTGGCAGGTGTTTGTAATGTAGTGGCACTAGTTTTTATGATTATGGGTGCAGGCTCTCTGCGTCGTAGCGAATTGCTCAGCGAGATGGGGCGTAGTGGTGCGCAAAGTGTCTTTGTAGCCCATATACTTTCGGCAGTTAGCATCGTTGCGATAATAATTCCTGTAATCGGCTGGCTAGCAATACCAGTACTCACTATTGTAAGTATAGTTAAGAACCTGAGCGGTTGGAACAAAATTAGGCAATCATTTAATCAATAAGTTTTGCATAATAATTTGGAGAATTAAATTATTTTTTATACATTTGAAACATCTTAGTGGGTGTTAACGTGTCGTATAAATAATAACCAAATAACAAATTTTTAACTAAAAAAACTAAAAAAAATGAATCAAAATTTTTTATCTGCTTCTAAGATTGTAAAAGGTCTTGCAATCTACGTAATTCTTTCTATCGTTGCTGCGATTGTTGAAACAATCGGTGCTTGGTCTGCTGTTGCTGATTTGGCGAATGGTGATTTGAGCGGTCTTGTTATGTTCGACTTCTATGACATCTTTGGTCTAATCTGTTCTGTTGGTGTTATCTATGGTCTGTTTGTTTACTATGGTGGTCTTAAGGCTCTTTCAACTGGACTTGACGCAGTTGGTAACAAGGCAGTTGGTAACATCGCAATGGCTATCCTTCTAACTCTTATTGCTGAACTTATCAGTATTATTGGTATCTTTGTTCCATTCCTAGGTATTATTAGTGCAATTCTTCTTATCATTGCTCTTATCCTTAACATTATGGGTTATGCTAACCTTCAAAAATCTGGTGCACTTTCTCCACTAGGCGTTGCAGGTGCTAAGAAACTTTTCCTTGGTTATATCTTTGGTCTAATAGGTTCATTCTTTGCATTTATTCCTTTCTTGGGAATTATTGCTCTTGTATTCAACATCCTTTACTGGGTATTCTTGTTCCAAGGTTGGGGCAAAATCAAAGCATCTTTCAATGCGTAATTGTAAAGAGAATCAGAGCTGTGTATTGATTTAGATAGTTCTGTGGAAATATGGGCTGCTTGGACGTTTGTCTGAGCAGCCTTTTTTGTGTGTGATATAGATTTGGATATAAACTACCCATTCCATTAGAAACGCTTGAATGGTGACGCTAGCGATGCTGACGGTTGCAACATACTGAATCCACCCTCTGAGATGTATGCGCATAAAAAAAAGATTGAGGTCGCTAAACTAACAAAAAAGCAACCTCAATCTCTTGAATTATATCTTGGTAATGTCCTCTATTGAAGGTCAAGTTCCTGCCATACAAGGGCAGAAGCTCCTAGCACTGCTGCATTCTTACCATCAATACCTGACGGCAATAGTTTAACCTTATTTTGGAAATTACGTAAAATATTATTTTCCATTGATCTCTTGGTAGGTTCGAAGATGTATTTACCAGCTTTAGCCAAACCACCAAATAGGATGATAGCCTCTGGAGAGGTAATAGTCACAGCATCAGCAAGAGCCTTGCCCAACAAATTACCAGTATATTCATAAGCCTCGATTGCTAGAGGGTCACCGTTAAGGGCAGCCTTAGTAATCATTTCGGCAGTAAGATCGTTGAACGAAATGCCACGGAACTCACTAGCATCAAGGTGGTCAGCAACCAACTTAAATGCAGTACGCTTGATGCCAGTTGCAGAAACATAAGCCTCCAAGCAACCTTTTCTACCACAACCGCACATACGGTTACGTCCGTTGATAACAACGTGACCAAGCTCACCTGCGCCACCATCGTGACCATAAATCAACTTGCCGTTTGCAACAAAACCGCTACCAAGACCAGTTCCAAGGGTAACGACGATAAAGTCTTTCATACCTTTGGCATTACCATACACCATTTCGCCTACAGCAGCTGCATTAGCGTCATTGGTGATAATTACAGGAACGTTAGGGTAGTAGCGTTTCATCTTCTCGACAAAAGGAATAACCCCTGGCCAAGCTAGGTTTGCTGCATATTCAATCGTACCGTTGTAATAGTTGCCATTAGGAGCACCAACACCGATGCCCATAAACTCATACTCAAAGTCTAGTTGCTTAAGCAAAGTTTGAATCCCAAGGTAAAGTTCTTCAAGATACTGGTCAAAATCTGGAAAGCTTTTGGTAGGGATAACTCCCTCGCCGTGCATATTCCCTTCTAGGTCTACAAGGCCATAAACAGAGTTAGTACCTCCAATGTCTACGCCCAACACAAGTTGTTTCATACTATTTAAATTTATGTGTTTGAATAAAATGTTTATTGTTTTCAGTAACAAATATATAATAATATTTTGGGTAAAACAAATTTTTTAGATATAATTTTTTCATACTATGGCTTAAAATATGAAAAAGAACTAAAAGTTATATTATCTTTGCAGTAAGTTCTCAAGGTGACCCCAGTCGGTCTTATAACTTAAGATATATAATTTGAAATGGAAATATTTAATAATTTTAGTAATGCCCTTAGCTCTCGAATCCTGGGCATTTGCAATGATAGAAGGGTGGAGGAGTTATACTTACCTATATCATATACGCTAGAGTGTGGGGGCAAGAGGTTGCGCCCAATGCTCTGTTTACTTTGCGCACATACCTTCACACAGCACACCAATAGTGCTATTGAAAAGGCTATGTCGTCTGCACTTGCTATTGAGATTTTTCATAACTTTACGTTGCTTCACGACGATATTATGGACTCTGCGCCAACTCGTCGGGGACGGGCTACTGTCTATAAGAAGTGGAACGAGAATAGGGCAATACTCTCGGGTGATGCTATGATGATTCTCTCCTACGAGATATTGCAGGATGCTACGCCACTTGATAGGTTGCTGAAAATTTTTAATCGAGCTGCACTAGAGGTTTGCGAGGGGCAGCAGTTGGATATGGATTTTCAGAACTCTGAGCAGGGGGTTACTATTGATGAGTATATTGAGATGATTCGCCTGAAAACTGCTGTGCTTATAGCAGCGGCGGCTCAGATGGGTGCAGTGGCTGCTGGTGCGCAAGAGAGCGAGTGTGAGGCTCTCTATAACTTTGGGCTAAACCTTGGGCTTGCCTTCCAGATTCAGGATGACCTGTTGGATACTTATGGTAATAAGGAGACTTTCGGTAAGGAGATAGGTGGTGATATTGCCGAGGGTAAGCAGACTTTTTTGAAGGTCACTGCGCTGTATAGAGCCAGTGACGAGCAAAAAGCAATACTTGAAAGCTCTAAGGATTATAATACTGTGAGGAGATTGTACGATGAATTAGGTGTGCCAGAGGCTGCAAGCAACCAGATTTCAGTCTATTTTGAAAAGGCACTCAGCTATCTCGAACTACTACCTAATAATGAAAACTTAATAAAATTTAGTAACTTACTATTAAACAGAAATAATTAAAATAAAGCAATGTTTGAAACACAATTACAGGCAGCTCGTCGTGGGGTAATCACTCCACAGATGGTGGCTGCTGCGCAAAAAGAGGGTGTAGAGCCTGAGCAAATTCGAGAATCAGTTGCCGCAGGGCGTGCCGTGATTCCATCTAATAGACGACACCCAGAGGCCTCGGCTATGGTTATTGGCGAGGAGTATAGCGTAAAGATTAATGCTAATATCGGTAATTCGGCACTTGGGTCGAGTATCGAAGAGGAGGTCGAAAAGATGGAGTGGGCAGTGAAGTGGGGTGCTGATACTGTTATGGATTTGTCAACGGGTGATGATATTAACCAAACTCGTGAGGCTATTATTAGAAAGAGTCCTGTGCCGATTGGTACTGTACCTCTCTACCAAACCTTCGAAAAGGCAGGTGGTAAGGCAGAAAACCTCTCGTGGGAGCTTTTTCGTGAAACTTTGGAGTATCAAGCTCAGCAGGGTGTAGATTACTTTACTGTGCACGCTGGACTGCTACACCACCTTGTGCCAATGGCACTGGGTAGAGTTACTGGTATCGTTTCTCGTGGTGGCTCGATTATGGCTAAGTGGATGAACCACCATAACCAAGAAAACTTTATTTGGGAGCACTTTGATGAGATTTGTGACCTGTGTAAGAAGTATGACGTAACCCTATCGCTGGGCGATGGACTGCGCCCAGGTTCTATTGCTGATGCTAATGACCAGGCGCAATTCGGTGAGCTTAAGGTGCTCGGTGAGCTGACCCTTAGAGCGTGGGAAAAGGGCGTACAGGTTATTATCGAGGGGCCAGGTCACGTGCCAATGAACCTGATTGAGGAGAATATGCGCCTGCAAAAGGAACTCTGCCACGGTGCACCGTTCTATACACTCGGCCCCCTTGTTACTGATATTGGAGCAGGCTATGACCACATTACAGCAGCTATCGGTGGTGCTATGATTGGTTGGATGGGAACTTCGATGTTGTGCTATGTTACCTGTAAAGAACACCTTGCGCTGCCTAATAAAGAGGATGTGAGAGAGGGTGTAGTAACCTTTAAGATTGCAGCACACGCAGCAGACATTGCTAAAGGTAATAAACTGGCACTGGCTCGTGACCGTAAGATGAGCGAGGCTCGTTTCGATATGCGCTGGCGTGAACAGTTCTCGCTGTGCTTCGACCCAGAACGTGCCGAGGAATTCCACCACGGTGCTATCAAAGAGGGTGAAGACCACTGTAGTATGTGTGGGCCCGATTTCTGCGCTATGAGAATAACAAAACAGATAAAAAGGAATTAAAATATAATTTTTATCATTAAACAATTTGTATTATTGATAAATTATACTTACCTTTGCAGTACAAAAAAACAAACTTAACAACCTTAAATAAGAAAAATTATGGAAAAGAAATGGATTTGTACAGTATGCGGTTATGTTCACACAGGCGAAGAAGCACCTGATACTTGCCCACAGTGTCGTCAACCAAAAGAGAAATTCAACGAACTAATTGATAATGGCGAGAAATTGGCTTGGGCTGATGAGCACCGTTTGGGCGTTGCGCAAGGCGTTGACCCAGAGATTGAGGAGGGTCTAAGAGCGCACTTTATGGGTGAGTGTACCGAGGTGGGTATGTACCTTGCAATGAGTCGTCAGGCTGATAGAGAAGGTTACCCAGAAGTTGCAGAGGCTTACAAAAGAATCGCTTTCGAGGAGGCTGAGCACGCTTCTAAGTTTGCAGAACTTCTTGGCGAAGTGGTTTGGGATACTAAGAAAAACTTGAAGGCTCGTATGGATGCTGAGAATGGTGCTTGCGCTGATAAACTTCGTATCGCTAAGCTTGCAAAGGCTAAGAATTTGGATGCTATCCACGACACTGTTCACGAGATGTGTAAGGACGAGGCTCGTCACGGTCAAGTATTCGAAGGCTTGTATAACAGATATTTTAACTAAATCAGTAAAATATAAGTATGAAACTCTGGGATTCTGTAACAGATTCTCAGAGTTTTTTTGTATATTTGCATTATGTGTAATGACTTATTAGTGCTACTATGACAACAAAACAAATTGGAGAAATTGGCGAAAAGTTGGCGGTGGAATATCTGCTGAGGGAGGGTTACACCATAGTGGAGCGTAACTGGGCAGATGGCAAGGGGGTGCATTGCACAGGTGAGATTGATATAATTGCCAGTCGGGGTGATTCCTTGCAGGAGCTGTATATCGTAGAGGTGAAGTGTCGTAGTGGGCGCAATTTTCGTGGTGATTATTCACCTGAGGGAGCTTTTACGGAGCGTAAGGCATCTCGGATTATGAGTGCAGTGACGGCTTATGCAGTTCAGACGGGTTTTTTGGGTCGTTTTGTATTTTGTTTGGTGGCGATTAATTTACCCTCTGATGGGAGTATCTATTCGTTACGTTTTTACAGAGACATTAGACTTTAAACAATTCCCTAATAAAAAGAGGTTGTTCCACACTGATGCGAAACAACCCCCCTCTAAATAATTATTGTCTAACGACTATTTTTCGATAGGCTTTTTAACGTCTACTACCTCAACCTCGAATTTAAGAGCTTGGTTAGCACCAATCATTCCACCACCTTTTGCGCCATAAGCAATCTCGCAAGGCAAGAATAGTGTAGCTTTACCGCCCTTACCCAACATAGCAACACCTTCCTCGAAACCTTTAATCATAGCACCAGGAGCGTTAACATAAGTCATTGGAGTGCCATTGTCAAGGCTAGATTGAAGCTTGTTGCCATTGGCATCACTAAGAGTATAGTGAACTGTAAGAGTGTCACCAACAGCTGCTAGTTCGCCTTCACCAATATTTTCGATATTGTAAAGAAGACCACTCTCAGAAGCCTCTACACCAGATTCTTTAGCCGCAGCAGCTAGGAATGCCAAAGAAGCCTTTTCGTTTTCTGTAGCGACTTCCTTAGGTCTTGTTTCAGTAAAGTAGATACGAAGTTGTTCTTGAGCCTCAGTCCATTGAATATCTCCAGAATTTTCGAATACATCAGCGATACCTTTACAAATTAGTTTGTAGTTAAGAGTAGAGTCCATATTCTTGCGAATAGAGTTACCAACGTCAATACCTAGAGCATAAGAGATTGAGTCTTTTGAAGTTTCCATAGATGCGCTACCGTAACCACTGCAAGCCGATAGACTCATTGCACCTGTGATTAGAGCTAGAGAAAGAATGATTTTTTTCATAATCTGTCTTTTAGTTTTATTAGTTATTTGTATTTGTTTTAAGTATCATTACCCTTTAAGCACGCAAAGTTAGAAAAAAAATGTTACAATGCAATTTTTTTCAACTAATTAATAATGTTTATTACGGCTTTGAGAGCATAAATCTTTTTGATTTTGGCTTTTTCGACAGAGATGTCGTCATAGTCAGTTGTGTTTTTAGCCTGTAGAATTACTTTGGTTTCATCCGAAGGGTGGCTTCTCACTATTCGTAGGGTAGAGAATTCACGAGTCACTACCATATACGATTGCCCAGGGAGAATAGAGCCTACATCGACTTTGCGAAAGACCACAGTCGAACCGATAGGGATATTAGGCGTCATTGAGTTTCCGCTGAATTGCAGTGCAAAGTCAGCCACAAACGGCAAGCTAATATTGTTGAGCGGTGTAGCATTTCGAAAATCAAGATCCCAGAATTGAGCCACATCATAGTCGTAGTATGGGATAACGGTTTCGGGGTGAATCCCAGCGGCACATACCCCTACAAGCATCTCGCCATCACCTGTCAATAGCCACGCACGGTTGACCTCAGGGTAGCGTGTTGATACCAGCCCTGATAGCTCTTTGCTAATGCCAAACGAGCCTCGCTTAATTTGGTAGAGGTTCTCGGAGCGTTTAATGCCGATTGATTGAGCAAATTTATTGGTGCTTAGCCCAGTCCAGTTAATAACTTGTTCGAGTCTTTGCCACGGTGTCATAGTGGTGATTTCTTTTGTTGTCATCGTTGATGAAGGTAATTGGTTACAAAAATATATATAAAATTTTAATTTTACAAGGTTATGTTGCAATGATGATACTAAATATAGTTTTGTACATTAAAACGTATGCACTGCATCTTTGATATGGGGACTTCTAAAAATTGACCCCACTAAAATTTAACTAATAAAAATGGATATTCTAAAGATGGTTTTGATGTCTTTGGGTGATATTTTGGTTGATTTTTCACCTTTTTTCTCTCGAATAGCGGGGCTATTAGAGAGAAAATGCGGCAAAAACTCAACTCAAAATCTCATCCCAAATCCACCAAATCAATTTTTAGAAGTCCCCATATTATTTTTTACACAAAAGCCATACCAATGTTGCAATATCATCGTATAAAGAAGTTGACGGAGATAAAAAAAATCATAAAACTAGAAAAAATAGTTGTATAACTAAATTTTTTAGTTACCTTTGCATAAAGATTAATCCTTAAAACACATTTTACTATGGAAAAGCAATATGTCAAACTCACTGCAAAGGAAGAACAGGTGATGAACTATTTTTGGGCTAAGGGGGCACTCTTTGTTAGAGAACTGCTGGAGTTTTACAGCGAGCCACGTCCTCACTTCAATACTCTTTCGACCATTGTTCGGGGGTTGGAGGAGAAGGGCTATCTGAGTCACAATGCCTTTGGCAAGACTTTTCAATATTACGCAATAATCTCAAATGAGGAGTTTAAGCAAATGACCCTTGGTAACGTTATAGACAAGTACTACGACAATTCGTTGCTCAGTGCAGTCTCGGCATTGGTCGAGCGCAAGGCTATCTCACGGAGCGAACTACTTGAACTGCTAACCCTAATAGAGAAAGGAGAGTAACGATGATAACGCTTGGAATATTTTGGCACTATTTGATAGAGTCATCACTTATTTTAATTGCCCTAGTTTTGGTATATATGCTCTGTTTGCGCACCCTGAGAAGGCATAATCTAAAGCGAATGATACTGCTAGGGATGGTTGTAGTATCACTTACTCTGCCACTGATTTCATTGCCAGAGGCTGACCCTATAATAGCGATAGAGCAGATACCTCAGTCTGAAATGGGTTATAGTACTATTGCTTACAGTAGTGCACCTGAGGCGGATATATTCACCCTCTCGAATTTCTTTACACTATTACTCTACATATATATAGCTCTGAGTCTTGCCATCTTTATGCGCACCCTCTATACCTATCTTAAGCTATACCGCTTTATCGGTGCAACGTGCGGTGATTTTTCTTCAGCAGAGATTTCTCTAATTAAAGCATTAGAGCAGCGTATGGGCATCTCTGGCACAGTGCGCTACCGAAAGCACCATAGCCACAGTATAACACCTTTCAGCTTCTTGCGCACGGTGGTAATTTCTCAGAGCGATATTTTAGAGAATAGTACCCAAGAGATACTCACTCACGAGTTGCAGCACGTTAGGCGTGGGCACTCTTTCGATATACTATTTATAAATGTGTTGCAGGTTGTTTTTTGGTTCAATCCAGCTCTGTGGTTACTAAAACGTGAGCTGCGTGAGGTGCACGAGTTTGATGCCGATAGGGCAGCCGTAGAGAATACCAGTGACCTGCAAGCCTACCAACTCCTACTAATCGAAAAGACATTGGGTACGACTGTTACTAGCGCCCTTTCGAATAACTTCAACACCAACCAATTTAAAACCAGATTAATGATGATGAAACAAACAAAAACCACACGAAGAGCACTTTGCAAGGCAATGTTGGCTCTTCCACTAGCACTCTGCGCACCAGCCGTTGTAATGGCAGCTCCAGTTGAGAATTTTTTAGATGAGGTGGAGCGTACCACTTACTCTATGCCTACACTTGGCACTCCCGAAGATAATGTTGTATACATTGTCGATGGTGAAGTTGTCGAAAACTACGACAATAATCCTGAAAATATCGCAGAAATTAATGTACTAAAATGGGGCAATGAAGAGATCAATAAGGTTATTAGGAGCTACAATGTCCCAGATGGTAGCAGTATAATAATAGTTTCTTCAAAGGAGAAAGCAAACAAAATTGCTATACCAAGTAATACAGCGTATCTAATTGACGGAAAATTAGTAAGCGAAGCTGAGTTTGGCAAAATATCACCTGATAACATAAATAAGATTGAGGTGTTAAAGTCTGGCGAACAACTCGCTGAACTTCAGAAGAAGTATAACCTTAATGAAGATCAAGCTGTAATTATGGTGACTCTCAAATCCCTACCAATTATTGTTGTAGGTGACGCTGAGGTAAATGACGATGAACTTGCTGTGATGAGTGCCGAGGTTATGCCTAAATTCCAAGATGGAGAGCTCAGTAGATTTAGGGCGTGGTGCGCACAGAGACTTTCCTACCCTGAGCTAGCGCAAAAAGAGAAGATTCAAGGTTGTGTACTACTCTCATTTGTTATCGAAAAGGATGGCACGGTTAGCAACGTTACTGTGGTTAGAGGTGTTCACGAAGTACTCGATGCTGAGGCTGTGCGAGTAATTAAATCCTCACCAAAGTGGATTCCTGCTCAGAACAATGGCAAGGCAGTACTCTTTATGTACAATATGCCGATAGACTTCGTGCTACAATAGATTTTGTACCATACAAAACACTCACAAGAAGTGCTCACCACCTCTCCCCAAAAAGAGAGTAAGGGTGAGTACTTTTTATTTTAACTAAAAAAGAATATAATATTCAAAAAAAAATGTTAACTTTGCGGGTAATTTGTTCAATAATGTAGGGTGCAGAGAAGTCTACGCTCTAATAAAAAATAAAATAAAAATGCTAGATGTAGTTTTAGGCCTCCAATGGGGCGACGAAGGAAAGGGTAAAGTAGTGGACGTTCTTACACCACGTTATGATGTTATTGCTCGTTTTCAAGGAGGGCCCAATGCTGGTCACTCGTTGCACTTCGATGGCAAAAGTTTTGTACTTCACACTATCCCGAGTGGGGTTTTCCGCCAAGGAGCTGTTAACTTGATTGGCGGTGGTGTGGTTATCGACCCTGTTATCTTTATGCACGAGGTTCGTGGATTAGAAGAGGCTGGAGTGGATGTAAAAGCAACGCTTAAACTCGCCAAAAAAGCTCACTTTATCCTGCCTACTCACCGTGCCCTTGATGCACAGAGTGAGGCTGCTAAGGGAAAAGATAAAATCGGCTCAACACTAAAAGGTATCGGACCAACTTATATGGACAAAACTGGTCGTAATGGACTCCGAGTTGGTGATATTCTCTCGCCTGATTTCCCTGAAAGATACGCCAAGCTAAAGAATAAACACCTTGGAATTCTTGGTGATTTTGAGTATGACTTTGCCTCTTATGAGAAAGAATGGCTAGAGGCAATCGAGCAACTTCGCCAATTCGATATTGTTGAGTGTGAGTATGTAGTGAATGACTATATAAATAACGGCAAGAAAATTCTTGCTGAAGGTGCGCAAGGCTCTCTTTTGGATGTTGATTTTGGTAGCTATCCATTTGTAACATCTTCGTCGACTGTGTGCGCTGGTGCTTGCACAGGTCTTGGAGTGTCGCCACGCAATATTGGTGAGGTTTATGGTATTTTTAAGGCATATTGTACACGTGTTGGTAGCGGCCCATTCCCTACTGAACTATTCGACGAGGTGGGTGATGAACTTTGTGCAGTGGGTCGTGAGTTTGGTGCTACAACTGGTAGAAAACGCCGCTGCGGATGGCTTGACCTCGTTGCACTAAAATATTCTGTAATGATTAATGGCGTAACTGAACTACTGATGATGAAGGGTGATGTGCTTAACGATTTCGATGAGATTAAGGTTTGTACGTCGTATATCATAGATGGGGAGGAAACCGTTGAGTTCCCATTCGAAAATGGCGCAGAAATTACCCCAGTGTATCAGAGCTTTAAGGGCTGGAATAGCGATATTACAACTATTCGCCATTATGATGATTTCCCAGCAGAGTTCAAGGCTTATGTTGAGTTTATCGAGGCTCAGACTGGTGTTAAGATTGGCATTGTTAGTGTAGGCCCAGACAGAGAACAGACCATTATTAGATAACGTCTCTAAGGTAAGAGAAGGTGGGAGAGAGAATCTATGCGGTTAAAGTTACTGAGCAATAGAATTTCAGGAGGGGTGATGCTCTCTATGACGCTACTGGTTATGTTGCTAGTAGTTGTGATAGGTGTGGGGTTGGTGCTCAAATCAATGCCGATACTCTCTACTCATTCGCTCGGTGAGCTTATTGGTTCGTCACAGTGGCACCCGAGTAAGGAGGAATTTGGTTTTCTGCCCTTTATCTTGGGAACGCTTTATGTTACGGGAATGGCAATTCTTTGGACACTGCCACTCTCATTATTGACTGCGATTTTGCTGACCGAGAACTCAGCACCGTGGGTGCGTAAGGTAGTCTATCCAGTACTCGACATATTGGCAGGTATTCCTAGCGTTGTGTATGGAGTGTGGGGCATAGTAGTGGTTGTACCGTGGGTGGCGGATTGGTTAGCACCTCATTTTCAGGATTTTTCGACGGGTTACACTATGCTGACGGCAAGTGTGGTGCTTGGGGTTATGGTTCTACCACTTATGATAAGCCTCTTTGTAGAGATATTCGACTCTACACCTGACTATACCAAAGAGGCATCGACTTCGCTTGGAGCAACTCGCTGGCAGACAGTAAAGCACGTTGTACTAAAGAAAAATTTTGGGGCGATTTTCGCTGTTATAATGTTATCAATTTCACGTGCAATGGGCGAAACTATTGCAGTGTTAATGGTGTGTGGCAATGTGGTGCAAGTGCCAGCGAGTCCGCTAGATGCAGCATATACAATCCCGTCACTTATTGCTAATAATTATGGCGAGATGCTCAGTGTTCCGCTCTATGATAGTGCGCTAATGTTTGCAGCATTACTGCTCTTGGTTATAGTTATTGTATTTAATATAGTATCACGCTTGATTTTGCGTAAAATAGAGAAGAAGTATTGTTAAGAAGAAAATTCATAGAGGCAGCCTTTTTTAAGGCACTGATGATACTCTCGGCAGGGGTTATCTTCTTTGCTGTAGGCTCTATTCTCTATACTATTGTATCGAGAGGGTGGGAGTCGCTGACGTGGAGTATGATTACCGAACTTCCTGGTGGAGAGTTCTATGTGGGGCGTGAGGGAGGTTTGCTTAATGCCATTATTGGCTCGCTGATGATAGTTGGTGGGTCTACTATTTTGGGGCTTTTGGTGAGCATTCCAGTGGTTTTCTACCTGAATGTGTACCTTAAACCAACCTCTAAGTTTGGTTCATTTGTGCGCCTTAGTAGCGATGTGCTCTTTGGTGTGCCGAGTATTGTGTATGGTGCATTTGGTTATGCTATTATGGTGGCATTGGGGTTAAAGACCTCGCTGCTGGGTGGTATTATGGTTATAACGCTGCTGATAATACCGATATTTATACGTTCGATGGACGAGGTGGCACGTACAATGCCCCGAGATATACTCAGTGCAGCCTTTTCGTTGGGAGCGACTAAGCTCCAGACAATCAGAGTTGTACTGCGCCAAATTATGCCAGGTATTGCCACTGCTACACTGCTCTCTATCGGCAGGGCTATTGGCGATGCAGCCGCTGTGCTCTTTACGGCAGGCTATACCGATTCGATTCCAACAACGCTGAGTCAGCCAGTGGCGACTCTGCCTTTGGCGGTCTTCTTTCAGCTCTCTAACCCAATTCCAGAGGTGCAGGATAGAGCCTATTCGGCTGCTTTGATACTGACCATTATTGTCTTGGTACTGAGCATTACAGGTAGACTTATTACAAATAGTTTTTCACGCAATAGAATTAAATAGAGTATGGGGAGTGAAGTAAATAGGGGGCGTTTTCGTCCCGATAAAAAATTTATAGACAATGATAATGAACGTGGCTCGCTTGAGGTGCGTGACTTTAGTGTCTCTATCGGTGGGAATAAAATCTTAAAGAATTGTTCCCTTACTATCCCTGAGCGTCAGATTACTTGTATTATTGGCCCTTCGGGATGTGGTAAGTCCACAATGCTCAAGAGCTTTAATAGGTTGCTCGAAGGGGTGCAGGATGTAAAGATTTCTGGGGAACTATTTGTTGGCAGCAAGGATATTTACGCAAAAGGGGTGGAGCTAACTTCGATGCGTCGCAAGATGGGATTGCTTTCGCAAAGACCTTGCCCACTGCCAATGTCTATATTCGACAATGTTGCTTATGGGTGTAGGATTCACGGTATTCGTGGGCGTAGAAAATTGCGTATGGTAGTAGAACATTATCTAAAGGCTGCGGGGCTGTGGGATGAGGTTAAGGATAGATTGAATACCCCTGCCACTAGGCTCTCTATTGGTCAGCAACAACGCCTCTGCTTGGCTCGTGGGCTAGCTGTCGAACCGCACTTTATCTTGGCTGATGAGGCTACCTCGGCACTCGATCCAATATCGAGTAAAACTATCGAGGATTTGTTCCTGAAACTCAAAGACAAGTATGCTATCGTTATGGTGACACATACCCTACGTCAGGCACTACGTATTGCAGACTATGTGGTCTTTATGTATATGGGCGAAATCATTGAGGCTGGTAGAGCTGAAGATATATTTAAAAACCCTCAAAATGAGCTGACTAAAAAATATCTTAGCGGCGCATTTTCTTAGTATAATATTGAATAATAAATAACTAATAAAAATATGAAAAACTATAATCTAACACACCTAAAGGAACTCGAAGCTGAGTCAATCTATGTACTTAGAGAGGTGGCAGCGCAATTTGAGCGTCCAATGCTTCTATTTTCGGGCGGCAAGGACTCTATCGTAATGACTCACCTAGCATACAAGGCTTTTTATCCTGCTAAGATTCCTTTCCCACTACTGCATATTGATACTGGTCATAACTTTAAAGAGACTATTGAGTATCGTGATGCAATGGCAGAGAAGTTGGGTGCGGAACTTATTGTAGGCTCGGTGCAAGAGAGTATCGACAGTGGACGTGCCGTAGAGGAAAAGGGCTATAATGCTTCGAGAAATAAACTCCAAACAGTAACACTACTTGATACTCTTGAGCAGTATAAGGTAGATTGTGCTATGGGTGGTGCTCGTCGTGATGAGGAAAAGGCAAGAGCTAAGGAGCGTTTCTTCTCACACCGTGATGAGTTTGGTCAGTGGGATCCTAAGAACCAACGCCCAGAGCTTTGGAATATCTTTAATGGTAGGAAGAACCCAGGTGAACACTTTAGAGTATTCCCGATTTCGAACTGGACAGAGATGGACGTTTGGCAATATATCTTGCTCGAAAATATTGAGATGCCTTCGATTTATTATACCCACGAGAGGGATGTATTTGAGCGTGATGGTCAGTTGTTGGCAGCCGAGGAGTGTATGACATTGCGTGACACTGAGACTGTTGTACGCCGCAGGGTTCGTTGCCGTACTATTGGAGATATTTCTTGTACAGGTCTAAGTCTAAGTGAGGCGAATAGTCTGGAGGATATTATCGAGGAGATTGCAGCATCGAGGGTAACGGAGCGTGGTTCACGTGCCGATGATAAGCGTTCGGAGGCAGCTATGGAGGATCGCAAGAAAGAGGGTTATTTCTAGAGAGAATTGGCTGTGTATTGCATAGCCTAACTAATAGGCATATAATAAAGGGATTAGAGTATAAATGACTCTAATCCCTTTTATTTTGCATTATGCTTATGAGGAGTGGCTGTGATGACTGGTAATTGCCCTTTTAAAAGGGGTTTTATTGAAATAAAGTTCCTTTTTGTGTTACAATTATATGTCTTTTTTTGAAATGATTGTGTAGTTGGTGATATTTTTTTACCTTTATGGCGACTTTAAGTTGTAGTTAATTAAAGTCTCCTATAATAATTAAAAAATAAAACCAAATGAAAAAAACAAGTATTGCACTGAAGCGACTTTCAGCACTCTTTGCAGCCCTATTGATTCTTGGGGCGTGTAGCGAAAAAGAAGTTGTTGAAGAGCCTACAATCACGGAAACTACAGTATTCTCTACTGTTAGCAACACTGCCTACGATTCAGATCTAGCTCAGGGTACAACCAACTACTCAATGGAGTTTAGCTCAGAATCGGCAAGTCTTAATCTAATGCTGGTTTGTGACCTTTATTCGCAGGCTGGAAATCCTCTGCCATCGACTGGTACTTACTCATTTAGTAGTAATGCAGAGTCTGTGCTCACCTTTACTCAATCTGAAACCTCGTGGACTCAAGATGAAGAAACCTTCACACCCTCAAATGGTTCAATCTCTGTTAGTGCATCTTCATCCAGCGTATCTCTTTCTGGTTATCTTGAAGATGAACTTGGAAATACCCTAAAATTCTCTACATCATCAGTGTCATTTACTCTTAATGCCGATTTGCAGGTTGAATTCTTCTCGGTTAAAGAAAGCTATTATGAATCTTCTACCTATTATCTTAGCCTATTGAGTGCAGATGAATCAGTTAACCTGACTCTTGGCGTTATGGCAGAGGATGGTGGTGAACAAGCAGCGCAAGTGCCTGCTGGTACTTACTCAACGGAGTCTAACTTTGTGTCAAGTACATTCTGGGCAGAAGGTGCTACCACTTACACTGTAGAAGATGCAATGTGTGTTATCTCCTACCCAACCACCGACCTTATGCTTATCCAAGGCTATGCTAAGAGTGAGGACGGTAGATGGATTGAGTACCAATTTAAGCAATCATACTACTTTGGTGACGAAAGCAACCCATACGTTTATACCACTATGGCTGGAACTTGGCAAACTGCTGCAACAGATTGGCTGTGCTATGACTATACAGACGGCTGGATAGAAACTCAAGTGGGTACTAACGATACAGTATCTATTCTGGGTATTCCACAAACCGAGCAGCTACTTGTAGAGGGTATCTTCGACCCAACCTACGCTATGCTGATTAGCCAAGATGAGGATGGGTTCTATATCAGTGCAACCCCTGTGGATAACACTATGAATATCGTTGCCTATAGCGGTACTGACTTCTATGTTTATCCTACGCTTGTATCAGAGGGTGCAGGCTACTATACCTATGGCGGCAAAATTAGAGTGGATGTAGCTGAACAATACTCACAAATGAATATTTTGCCTATGACTCTAACTTCGCAGGTTGAGCTAAGTGATGGTACGACCGAAGAAATTACCGTAGATTTTGAATATTTTGGCGGTATCGGTATGTCGCAAGCTGGTCAAGCACTATTCTTTATTAACTACAACTTTATGAAGCTCCCTGCAATAAACAAAATGAGTTCTGTAGAGAGTGTTCCAGCGGCCTATACCTCTTATATCACAGAGCCTGTGGAGTGCGAGATCCCATTTGTGGCTAAAAAGAAACTCAGCGAAGGTGTCTTTAGCCTAAAAGATGCTATTATAGTAAATATCGAGGACGTACAATTTAAGGGAACTTCTAAAAAATGACCCCACTAAAATTTAACAAATAAAAAATGGATGTAAAGAAATTGGTTTTGATGCATTTGGGCTTTTATTTTGGTTGATTTTTCACCTTTTTTCTCTCGAATAGCGGGGCTATTAGAGAGAAAATGCGGCAAAAACTCACCTTCGAATCTCATCCCAAATCCACCAAATCAATTTTTAGAAGTCCCCTTTTAAGTAGAAAATATTAATCATACAAAAGATATGAAAAACATTGCAATTAAAATATTAATGCTCCTTACAGTTGTACTGTGGGGATGCGAAGAAACGAAGATTGTTTCAGCAGAGCAAGTACTGGAATTCTCTTCTTCGAACGATGATGCCACGATTGATGGTAATACTGCTACGATTGATGCCTCGGCTGATGGCGGTAGCTTCGTTGTGAATATCACTAGCAACCAAGACTGGGTTGTAAGTACTAGCTCTGGTGTGTGGTTTGCCGCCACTCAATCTGAAAGTAGTGTAGAGGTAGAAGTGCCTAGCAACTCATCTACCTCTAGCCGCTCGGCATCACTCACTATCTCTTATGGTGGGGATATTTCCCTTGAAATTAAAGTTAATCAAGCTGGTGAGGGCGAGAGTACCTCTGATGTACTACCAGATGATCCTCAAAACATCTTATTTGAGTCGCAAGGTGGTGAAATTGTTATTGCTGTAGATTGCGACGAAGCGTGGTCAGCGGTTTCTTCGGAGAATTGGATCTCTGTATCACAAACCGAGGACTCTTTTACTCTTTATGCTGATGCCAATAGTACAACTACAATTCTCTCTGCCGAAGTTAAGTTTAGCTGGTTGGAGAATGGTGTTGAGAATAGCAGAATTATTGAGGCTAGTCAGGCTTCTACACTTCGCCCTATGATTATTACTGTTAGACCAGGCTATACCGCACCTGATGATGACGGTAATGCTGTTGAACCTACATATCCTATGACCTGTGGACTATCGTTCCTTACTGTTGACTACTATGAGAATATCTATAACATCAATGCTATTGTAGACTGGGGTGATGGTACTATCGAAAAGATTTCGTACGACTATCCAACTCACACCTATGCAGAGGATAAGGACTACGATATTTCGATTTATGGTACAGCCGAGTCATTTACTGCAAACAATACTGACTACTTTCCTTACGAGTACCGTGATAGAATTGTTGCCATCAAGCAGTGGGGTAATGTGGGTGTTGTAAACCTTAAGAATGCTTTTTGTAACTCGACTAGCCTAGTGAGTGTTGCTGCTCCAGATGAGGATTCTTTCGATAATTTGGTGACAGCCGAAAGTATCTTCTCTAGCTGTACTTCGCTTACCGAGGTTGGTGATGGTCTTTTTGATGGTGTTGATAATCTGACTTCGCTTTTGTATGCTTTTACTAGCTGTACTTCGCTAACAAAGATGCCTGCACGTGTTGTGAAGGATTGTCCACAACTTACCACCTGTATGAGACTCTTCTGGGGTTGTCCTATTGAGAATGTTGACCCTGAAATTTTCAAGGGTTGTACTGCACTGACAGCTGTTAATCAAGCATTCTATGGCTCTGCATTCACAGAACTTGAGGATTGCATCTTTGATGATTGTGTTAATCTTACGAATATTTCATACCTGTTTGGTAATAACTACTATCTAAAGAGTGTGCCTGCTGAACTCTTTAAGAATAATACAGCTTTGACTACTGCGTTTGGTCTGTTCTATAACTGTTATAGCCTAGAGAGTGTGTCGGCAGAACTCTTTGAGAATTTTGATAATGTTACAAGTTTCTTGAGTATGTTCTATTACTGCGAGTCGCTAGAATCTATACCAGAGGGAATATTTGCTCACGCTGGTTCCTCTACAACATTCTCATCAGTATTTAAGGGGTGTGCTTCTTTGACTGAGATTCCAGCTGATTTGTTTAGTGGTATTAGTGCTTCGGCTAAGACATTCTCTAATATCTTTGAAAGCTGTTCGGGTATTACTGCAATTCCTGCTGGATTGTTTGATAAAGCAGTTTCGGCTACAACTTTCTCAACAGCCTTTAAAATGTGTACATCGCTTAAGGATATACCAGAGGGTTTGTTTGATAACACAACTGCTGTAACAACACTTACTTCGCTCTTTGAGAGCTGTGAGTCTATTACTACTATTCCTGTGTCAATTTTTGACAATATGAAGAGTGCAAAGACTTTGACAAAGGCGTTCTACCTTTGTTCGAACTGGGAGGGTGAGTCGCCATATACTATGGTTGACGCAGAGAAGGTACACCTTTATGAGCGTAGCTCGCACACAGATGTCTTTACTTCTCCAACCTCTTATGTGTCTCTGTTTGGTGGATGTACTAAGTTGAGTGACTATGATGCAATATCGGCAGCTTACCCAACAATGGTAACGGAATAAGTGCTTTGAGTATGAGTTATTAAGGCTCAACTCTGGTTATGGGGAGGGGTAGTTCTTAGAGAGCTACTCCTCCCTATTATTTTGTTTGTGGAGCGAAGTAGTTTGAGTAATAATTATATACACAAAAATAGAGCGTATTACCTTTTGGTAATACGCTCTAAAGTTTTTTAGGGGGTTAGTTATAAAAACTTATCCCCCCCCAGCTTTTAGTGCAATTATGCTTTGATCTCAACTTCAACACCTGAAGGCAATTCCAACTTCATAAGAGCATCAATAGTCTTAGAAGTAGAAGAATAGATATCCATCATACGTTTGAATGTAGAGAGTTCAAATTGCTCGCGGCTCTTCTTGTTAACGAAAGTAGAGCGGTTAACGGTAAAAATCTTTTTGTCAGTAGGAAGTGGAATAGGACCGCTAACAACTGCGCCAGTAGATTGTACTGTCTTTACGATTTTCTCCGCACTCTTATCAACCAAGTTGTGGTCATAAGATTTTAGTTTAATACGAATTTTTTGACTCATTATTTTAAAGTTCTTTATAAATTTACTTATTCATCTGCATTATTAACTCTGCCACTGTATTGCTCGATAACCTCTTTAGCAATTCCTGGAGGTACTGAGTCGTAGTGAGAGAATTCCATAGAGCTGGTAGCACGACCAGAAGAGATTGTACGAAGTACAGTCACATAGCCAAACATCTCTGAAAGAGGCACTTTAGCTTTAACAACACGTGCAGTACCTTTTTGCTCCATACCAGCAATTTGACCACGACGTTTGTTAAGGTCACCGATAATGTCACCCATATTTTCTTCTGGAGTAACAACTTCAACTGCCATAACTGGTTCCATAAGTTGTGCACCAGCCTTACCAGCAGAGTGACGGAAACCGTTACGAGCACAAATCTCGAAAGATAGTGAGTCAGAGTCAACAGGGTGGAACGAACCATCCTTAAGTGTAACCTTCATAGAGTCGATAGGGAAGCCTGCTAGCACACCGTTAGCCATTGCAGAAGCAAAGCCTTTTTGTACTGCTGGGATGTATTCCTTAGGAATATTACCACCCTTAACAACGTCAACAAATTCAAGACCAGTCTTTTCTTTATCGTCAGCAGGCCCGATTTGGAAGATAATGTCAGCGAACTTACCACGACCACCAGTCTGTTTCTTGAATGTTTCACGAAGTTCAACTGTTTGGGTAAGAGCCTCTTTGTAGCTTACTTGAGGAGCACCTTGGTTGATTTCAACGCCGAATTCACGTTTTAGACGGTCAACGATGATTTCAAGGTGAAGCTCACCCATACCCGAGATTACAGTTTGACCTGAGTTTTCGTCAGTGTGAACAGTAAATGTAGGGTCTTCTTCAGCAAGTTTAGAAAGACCAATTCCTAGTTTATCAAGGTCTTTTTGAGTTTTAGGCTCAACAGCAAGACCGATAACTGGATCTGGGAAAGTCATAGATTCAAGAACGATTTGGTTCTTTTCGTCGCATAGTGTATCACCAGTACGAACATCTTTGAAACCAACAGCAGCTGCAATATCACCAGCACCTACAAACTCAATAGGATTTTGTTTGTTAGCGTGCATTTGGTAGATACGAGAGATACGTTCTTTTTTGCCTGAGCGGCTATTGAAAGCGTAAGAACCAGCATCAAGTTTACCAGAGTACACACGGATAAAACCAAGACGACCTACGTAAGGGTCAGTAGCGATTTTAAATGCAAGTGCACAGAATGGGTCACTTTCCGATGGTTTACGAGTGATTTCAACTTCAGCATCTCTAGGGTCAGTACCTACGATAGCGTCCACGTCAAGTGGAGAAGGCAAGTAAGCAATAACAGAGTCAAGTAGAAGTTGAACACCTTTGTTTTTGAATGATGAGCCGCAGAGCATAGGGATTACGCTCATATTGATAGTAGCGACTCTAAGTGCTTTGATGATTTCCTCAGCAGTGATAGATTCTGGATCATCGAAGAATTTTTCCATAAGAGCTTCGTCAGAGGCAGCAACTTCTTCGATAAGAAGGTTACGAGCTTCTTCAGCTTCAGCCGCTAGAGCAGCAGGGATTTCAACGATTTCGTAGTTATCACGAACAGTTTTGTCATCATTGTAGATATAAGCACGGTTGTACACAAGGTCAACCACACCTTCGAATTTATCTTCTGCACCAATAGGAAGAACGATAGGAAGTGCGTTAGCACCAAGGCGTTCTTTGATTTGCGCACAAACTGCTGAGAAGTCAGCACCAGTACGGTCCATTTTGTTAACATAACCGATACGAGGTACTTTGTATTTGTCAGCTTGACGCCATACAGTCTCACTTTGAGGCTCTACGCCACCCACTGCACAGAAAGTAGCCACAGCACCGTCAAGTACACGTAGCGAACGTTCTACCTCAACGGTAAAGTCAACGTGACCTGGGGTGTCGATAATGTTAATTTGGTAAGTGTCTTCTTTGTAGTTCCAGAAAGCAGTAGTCGCAGCAGAAGTGATAGTGATACCACGTTCTTGCTCTTGAACCATCCAGTCCATAGTCGCGCCACCTTCGTGAACTTCGCCGATTTTGTGAGTTTTACCAGTATAGAATAGGATACGCTCCGACGTGGTAGTTTTACCAGCGTCGATGTGCGCCATAATACCGATATTTCTAGTAAATTTAAGGTCTCTTGCCATTTTTTATTTCTGAAGTAAGTGTAATTAAAATCTGAAGTGCGAGAATGCTTTATTTGCTTCAGCCATACGGTGCATTTCTTCTTTACGTTTAATTGCACCACCTTCATTGTTATATGCAGCTAGTATTTCAGCTGATAGTTTTTCTGCCATTGAGCGTCCAGCTCTTTTCTTCGAGAAAGATAGCAGATAACGGATTGCTAGGGCGATTTTTCTGTCGGCACGTACCTCCATTGGAACTTGGTAGGTTGCACCACCGACCCTACGAGATTTCACCTCCACTTGTGGAGTAATGTTAGCCAGAGCGGCTTTGAAGATTTCGAGAGGTGAGAGTTCGTTATCTTTCATCTTCTCACCTACGATATCTAGTGCGTCATAGAAGATACCATAAGCAATACTCTTCTTACCGTCGTTCATCAGGTTGTTCACAAAGCGGGTAACTAGCGTGTCACCGAACTTTGGGTCTGGAAGTAGAATTCGCTTTTTGGGCGTTGCTTTTCTCATTGTTGTTTTTTAGTTTTTGAGTTTTAAGTTTTAATTAAAACTCCTAATTTTTAATAATAATTTCTTTTGTTTTGGAATTTTCACCTATTTAATAGTTTGGTAAAAATCTTTAAGCTACTTTCCTAAAGTTTAGTTGCAGGCTATTTTTTAGCTGCTTTAGGACGTTTAGTACCATACTTACTACGACGTTGGTGGCGACCGTCAACTCCCGATGAGTCGAGTGCTCCACGTACCAAGTGGTAACGTACCCCTGGAAGGTCTTTTACACGACCACCACGTACAAGTACGATCGAGTGTTCCTGAAGATTGTGACCTTCACCTGGGATGTAAGCATTAATTTCTTTTTGGTTTGTTAGGCGCACACGTGCTACCTTACGCATAGCCGAGTTTGGCTTCTTTGGTGTGGTCGTATAGACGCGTACACACACACCACGACGCTGTGGACAAGCATCAAGAGCTGGAGACTTAGATTTGTCTACTAGTTCTTGCCTTCCTTTGCGTACAAGTTGCTGGATTGTTGGCATTTCTTGTTTTTTGTTTTGTTATATTAAATTATTAGTTTGTGCACTTTAGGTGTACTTCTACCCCCAAAATGACGTGCAAAGGTACAAAAAAAATATCGAAAAACAATACATTTTTTAGTTTTTTTCTTATCTTTGGCAAAAATTTATCACCTATACATAGTAAGAAATGATTTTTTGCGGCATTTTTTGCTGATGCAACTACGCACTATAGGGGGTAGTATGGGGCTGGAATGAAATTGCGTGGTGTAAGATTCTTGGTGCTGATTTTTTTTTAAAAAAATAGCACTTTTTTTAGTGCAATTTTTATGTATATTACATTGTATTACACCATTAAATTTCCTTATTTTTCTATTGTTAAAAGGGGTGAAAATGCTAGTGGTTTGACTTTCAGTGTTTTATGAATTTCGGGTTCTGTCATTATGGTATATGTCGTTGGTTTGCAAGGTTTTGTGTCGGTTATTTGAAGCAATACTTAATGATGAGATCTTCAAAAAACCAATAAAATAAAGCACTTTAATTATGCTTGTATATACATCTAGTAAAAGTATTTGAAAAAACAAATAAAAAATGTTTTTTTTTCAAGATATTTAGCATCACCTTTGCAGTGTTAAAGAGATTAAGTAAGAGCCTAATTGATAGAGTAGGTGAAGAGCTATTAGAGCACTTTGCCACTTTTTCTGCCCTCTATACTTTTCTTTTTGACACAAAAATAGAATAAAAATACAATAATAGATAAGAAGATTAATGCTAGCTAGCGAACAATATAAAACGACGTGGAATGAGTGCTTGACGATGTTGGAGAAGAGTTGCTCTGAGGAGGAATTCTCCAAATGGTTCTCGGTGCTCGAACCCGTAGGTTTTGAGGGTGGGGTACTTCGATTAAAAGTGCCAAGCCGCTCGCACTGTGAGCATATTGAACGCAACTATATACCTACTCTTCGACCTATTATCAGAAGCCGCTTTGGTGTGCAAACCAGACTGCAATATGCAATCCCTGACGCTGTTGCCGCTACTGCTGCACCTGCGATTGTTAAACCTGAGGATAAGAAAAATACCTTTCAAAACCCTTATGTTACCCCTGGTATCAAAAAGACTGCCTTCGAATCTCAACTACAAAATAGTATGAATTTCGAGAGCTTTATCGAGGGTGATTGCAATAGGTTGGCACGTTCTGGTGGGCGTACAATCGCTATGAACCCAGGTACTACTGCCTTCAACCCGCTCTTTGTCTTTGGCAACTCGGGGCTTGGTAAAACTCACTTGGCGCAGGCTATTGGTAACGATATTAAGATGCGTGATCCTCAGTGTAGGGTACTATATGTAGGGTGTGACGAATTCCAACGCCAGTTCCAAAGAGCTGTTTTCCGCAAAGAAATCAATGACTTTATCTACTTTTATCAGTCTATTGATGTGCTAATTGTTGATGATATTCAGGAGATTGCAGGCAAGCCTGCTACTCAGAACACCTTCTTTAATATCTTTAAGCACCTTAAGATGTTGGGCAAGCAGGTGATTCTTACAGCCGATAGACCTCCCGTGGAGCTTGATGGTATTGACGACCGCCTGATTACTCGTTTTAAGTGGGGCTTGACAGCTGAGCTTACTCCGCCTGATTATAATACAAGGCTCTCTATCTTGCAAACTAAGGCTAAGAGTGCAGGTATTAGAATTCAGAACGAGGTGCTTGAGTTCTTGGCAGAAAATATTAAGGCAAATGTAAGAGAGTTGGAGGGTGCATTGACATCGCTTGATGCTAATGCAAAGCTTCTGGGTAGAAAGATTTCGCTCGATCTTACACGCTCTATTATGCGCAATATTGTGAGCTTTACTTTGCAGGAGGTGACCATCGGCAGTATTATTGAATTGGTTAGTTCGGTGATGAATGTTAGTGCTAACGATTTGTTGTCAAAGCGCAAGACTAGGGAGATTTCGCTGGCTCGTCAAATTGCAATGTACATTTGCAAGGAGCATACAAAGAATACTTTGAGTGCGATAGGCGATAGTTTTGGTGGCAGAACCCACGCTACTGTGATGTATGCTTGCCGTACGGTTCAGAACTTGGTCGCAACAGATAAGATTATCCGTGGTCAGGTGGAGGAGATACAGCGCAAGTTGCAGTATTAGAATCTGTTTAAATTTCTCTCATCTAATTTGTTAAGGATCTGTCACGCCTGCGCAATAAATTATCTTTAAAAGTGGCATTCATATATAGTATGGATGCCACTTTTGTTAATTTTTTTTTGGGGGGAAGGGTGTACCATAATTTTGCATTAAATTGCTAACGCATATTGTAATAATTGCAAAGTTCCCTAAAAAATTGTATATTTGTGTACTTTCAATACTAACAAATTACACTAACTCTATGCGCAAAAAACTACTCCTATCAGCACTGCTGTTAGCCTCTGTGGCTATACTACACGCCCAAGATTTTAAACTCACACCCAACGGATATTTCCAAAATAGGGGTGTCGATGTAATGGCATTCGACGACATTTACCCCGATGGTCACCAAGGTGGCGTGTCGATTATTATGAACGGTCACCGCCTTGCCACCAATGGTGATATTCGTTTGGAGGCAACCCCAGGTCAATGGCAGGCGACCCCAAAGCAACTGAGCCGTGAGCTTGGCGAAAACTCCATTACCGCTACACTTTGTTATCCTGATTCTTCGCTCCACGCTACGGGCTTTAACCCTAAGCTCTACCCCGACCTTGTCTTTAATTACGATGTAAGGGTCGAGAGTGTTGGCAGCTCAATAGAGGTTACTGTTGACCTTGATAGGGCTATCCCTGAGGAGTATCTAGGTAAGGTTGGTTTTAACTTTGAGTTTTTTCCAGGTGCGCTCTTTGGCAAGCCGTGGATAATGGATTCTCAGAGTGGTATCTTTCCACAGCAGGCAAATGCTCCACTCGATACTAAGAAATCGAATTACGCTGAGCTAGGAGATTTTCATACACAAGGGCAGCCTATTTCAGACCTTGAGTATATTATGTCTGATCCATTGACACCTCTTATGAGCGATGATGTTATTGCTGCACCCTATGCAGTGGGGCGCACGTTTGTGTGTTGTCCAGACGACCCATACAGCAAGATAACTATAGAGACGCTCACCTCTGATATGGAGTTAATAGATGGTAGGGTTAATCACAATAATGGGTGGTTTGTACTGCGTAGTGAGATTCAGGCAGGTGCGACCAAGGGTGCAGTAAAGTGGATAATCACCCCAAATGTGGCGCAGGATTGGATATATACCCCAGTTGTGCAGACCTCGCAGGTTGGCTATCATCCTTCTCAACATAAGGAAGTGGTAGTGGAGCTTGATGCTCGTGATAGCGATATAAAGAGTGTGCAGGTGGTGCGCTATGATGCCGCAGGAGAGAGTGTTGTTAAGGAGATTGTGCCAGAGCAGTGGGGTAAGTTTTTGCGCTATAACTACTTGAAGGCCGATTTTTCGGATATTGTAGAGCAGGGGTTGTATGAGGTTAGGTATGGTCAGTCACGCTCATCAATCTTCCGCATAGCTAGTGATGTATATGATAGGGGAGTGTGGCAACCTGTCTTAGAGTATTTTTTGCCAGTGCAGATGTGCCATATTAGAGTAAATGAAAGATACCGTGTGTGGCACGATTGCTGTCACACTGATGATGCGTTGATGGCTCCTGCCTTTAACCATATTGATGGCTATAACCAAGAGGCAGGACTCTCGAAGTATGAGCCGTATGAAAGGGTAGAGGGTGTTAATGTAGGGGGGTGGCACGATGCTGGTGACTTCGACCTACGTGTAGAGTCGCAGGCTGGGGAGTGCTATATCCTTGCTCTAGCAAAGGAGGCATTTAACCCAGAGCTAGATGTTACCTCGATTGACTTTGAAAAAAGAGTTGCGGAGATTCACCTCGCTGATGGTAAAGATGATTTGCTTCAACAGGTCGAAAATGGTGCGCTAAGTGTGGTTAATGGTTACTTGGCACTAGGGAGGCTCTATCGTGGAATTATTTGCTCAGCACTGCGCCAGTATGTGATGTTGGGCGATGCGGCGGCTATGACTGATGGTATTGCAGGCAATGAGGATGATCGCTGGATATTCACCGAAAATAACCCAAGGCGAGAGCTTACTACAGCAGCTAATCTAGCTGCAACATCAAGAGTACTTAAGGGTTTTAATGATACGTTGAGCCTGCATTCACTAAGCATTGCTCGTGAGCTTTTCGAGATTACAGAAGCCAGTGGCGGTGCTACAGTTGCAAAGGTTCACGCCGCAACGGAGCTATTCTTGACCACGGGCGAAGAGGTGTACTCAGACTTCTTGCTCGAAAATATTGACCTTATTGTCCAAAATATTGGTCAGTGCGGTTGGTATCTGGGGCGTGCCGAAAAGAAGATAGCGCAGATGAAGGGCACTAAGGCAAAGAACTTCTCTAAGAAATTCCGTGCAGCACTCTCTACTCTCAATGAGTCGATTATGGAGCAGGCAGCCCAGACTCCTTACGGCATACCATATCGCCCACATATCTGGGGTGCAGGTTGGGGTATTCAGAGCTTTGGTGTAGAGCAGTACTTCTTGGTGAGTAGCTACCCAGAGATATTTAGTGATGCGCCAGTCTTTGATGCACTGAATTTTGTATTGGGGTGTCACCCAGGGTCTAACACCGCATCCTTTGCATCGGGCGTTGGGGCAAACTCAGCAACTGTGGGTTATGGTTTGAATCGTGCAGATTGGTCGTATATCCCAGGTGGGGTGATTTCGGGTACTGCGCTCATACGCCCTGATTTCCCAGAGTTGTTGACCTTTCCATACCTATGGCAACAGACCGAGTATGTGTTGGGAGGAGGCTCGTCGAACTATATGTTCTTGGTGCTCGCAACCAAACACCTGCTACAATAAAAATAAAGAAGTCGGCACTATATTTATATAGAGCCGACTTCTTTTTAAAAGGGGTCAGTTTTTAGATGTTCCCTAAATAGTGATACACTCTAAAGGCGTGCATCTACAACTTCTCGATCCAAGCACCCCTTAACATCATAGACAACATAATCTTGGTTCAGAAGCTCTCGAACATCAAGCGAAAGGAATTCAGTGTGTCCCACTGCCAAAATTATTGCATCATAAAGATTGCCAGTTATGTTAGGGGCTATTTCAATACCATACTCTTCGTTAACTTCCTTTGGGTCTGCCCACGGGTCGTAAACATCAATATTTGGAGTAAATTCACTCAGTGAGTTGTAAATGTCAATCACCTTTGTATTGCGAATGTCTGGACAGTTTTCTTTGAAAGTTATACCAAGTATCAGAATGCGTGCGTTTTTGACAGTAACACCCTTAATTGTCATTTGATAGACAACTTGTGAGGCAACGTATCTTCCCATTGAGTCATTTAGGTTGCGTGCCACGGATATTATCTGTGGGAAGACACCGTGTAGCTGTGCTTTTTCAATCAAGTAGTAGGGGTCAACACTAATGCAGTGTCCCCCAACAAGCCCTGGTTTGAAGTTAAGGAAATTCCACTTAGATGCAGCGGCCTCTATTACTTCGTGAGTATCTAGCCCGATAGCTCCAAAAATCTTAGCCAGTTCGTTCATAAAGGCAATATTTACGTCACGCTGGGCATTCTCGATAATCTTTGCAGCTTCGGCAACTCTAATCGAACTGGCTTTGTGAGTGCCATTGAGTAGTACTGCATTATATATAGTATCAATCCTATCTGCTATCTCAGGGGTTGAACCCGATGTAATCTTAGTAATTAGTTCGATAGGGCGTTCTTTGTCGCCTGGATTAACACGCTCAGGGGAGTATCCCGCAAAGAAATCAACATTGAACTTTAGTCCAGAGTGTTTCTCAATAACAGGAATGCACTCCTCCTCGGTAACGCCAGGGTAGACGGTTGACTCGTAAATAACAATATCGCCCTTCGATATAATCGCTCCAACCGTTGCGCTAGCCCTTTGTAGGGGAGTAAGATCGGGTTTATTGTATTTAGAGATAGGAGTAGGAACTGCAATGATATAGATATTGCAATCTTTAATCTCATTTAGGTCGGTGGTGCAGCGAAATCCATTTTTAATGGCAACAGCAAGTAGGTTGTTGTCAATTTCATTGGTGGTGTCGCATCCGCTATTTATTGCTTCGACACGAGAGGGATTTAGGTCATATCCTACTGTTTGAAATTTGGTTGACAATAGGCGGGCAAGTGGTAGTCCTACGTACCCTAAGCCTATGACGGCTATTTTATCTTTAATCATAACTATACACTACATTTTAGTTTTAAATATTAGATACTACAAATGTAATAAATAATATTTATTTTCTATCATAAATCTTTGTTTTTATTATAGTTACAAAAAAATGTTACAATTTTTGTGAATTTTATTTAGGGGGTTAAATGTTTGCAATTCAATGTTTTAAGTAAAATTATTAATAAAATATTTTATTTTTTTGTAGTTTGGGGTTGTTTCTTAGTTTTTTTTATTCTACCTTTGTTGTGTAGATGATACTTAAGATATAGTGAGTTGTGGTGGAGATTGAAGTGTGAAGGGAGTGATGTTTTTTTTGAGATCTAAACACTATAAAAAATATTGTTTAGGTTGTTGAGGGTGATAGTCGAAAGGTAGTT